>JANXZX010000136.1 GCA_025355325.1 Geobacteraceae bacterium | reverse complement strand
ATCATTCCATATAGTAAAGTGAGCTTATCAATTTTTGATAACTCAATTGTAGTGACAGAATTAAAATAAAACTCTCCATCTATATGACGCGATCCGCCATACTATGCGCTGTAGTTTCAATAACACTTGTCGCTACATGCTACAGCGAGACATTCAACTCGACAGGCACCATTGATACATACTTTTCACCCAGAGGCGGGGCAACAGAATCCATCGTAAATGAGATCAACTCTGCTAAATCTGAAATTCTGATTCAGGCATATTCGTTTACCTCCAAACCAATATCAAAGGCACTTGTTGACGCACGTAGGAGGGGGATCAGGATTGTGGCTGTTCTTGACAAGAGCCAGCGAAGAGAAAAGTACACTTCAGCAGATTTTATAGCGCATGCTGCAATTCCTACCTATATTGATGACAGGCACGCTATTGCTCATAACAAAATTATCATCATCGACAGGGCAATCCTGATTACCGGATCTTTCAACTTCACCAAGGCGGCGGAAGAAAAGAACGCCGAGAATCTGCTTGTGATAAGAGACAATAAACCGCTTGTTGAAAGGTACATCAGGAATTTTGAAGAGCATAAAGGGCACTCTGAATCTTATCAGGGAAAATAGGACATCCCCATCTATTCAAATAACAGGCTCCAGCCGTCAAAACAGTCCGTCAAAGCCATTCAAGAAAGCACCCCACACTTACCCTCCCAATCCATCAAATGAGCCTCAAACTGCATATAACGTCCGGTAAACATTGAAGGATGTCGTCAGAACTCAAAAATATTTCTCATGCCGCATATTTGCCGCATGGCAATTAATTGCAAAACAAAAGGGCCATGCTATAAAGCATAACCCTCAGTTATTACTGGTGGAGATGAAGGGATTCGAACCCTCGACCCCTGCCTTGCGAAGGCAATGCTCTCCCAGCTGAGCCACATCCCCATGTCACTATTTCCAATGAAGCGTACAAACTCATTCTGCATACTGAAATACAATCTTATTTTCCAAACGGCAACAGAAATCAAATCTTTTTGTCAGAATATATATTTATAATTGACCTGACATGCATAGGATGACGCAGCACGTATTTATTTCGTGACTGTGAGGTTATAAGTTAGCTGATGCACAGCAGAAGCATATTCTAGATTTTGTACTGAATAGACAGCTCTTGGGATTCCTTCTTGACTATACACATCAAGAACAATCCGTGTTTATAGGCTCTTTACAAGCAAAGTCAATAGTGGTAACAAGTAGTTATGTATACACTTCGGAATGTAAAAGTGCGTACATAAATGGAACAAAAGAGTTGCCGGAAATAAATAACCTTCTGTCATGTAATGATTAAATTTTTGTGGAAACGAATTAAATGGTACTTCATGCGACAGATCCGGTAACCAGGATTCTCACCCTTCTTTCCTCACATACCGGGCAAGACTTTATTGCGTATGACCGCTCGATTATTGAACGGAGAATTGCTGAACGTCTGTCGCAGCTGGGCAATCTAGATGCGGAAGACTACTGCAAGCGGTTGGCCTCGGATGTGGCAGAAGCCAATTACTTGTCAAAAATGTTTTACATCAGGTACAGCCGATTTTTCAGGCAGCCACTTCAATTTCAACTTCTAAGAGATGTAGTAATCCCACCGCTTTTGAGTGATCCCGATAAAAGTATCTATAAGGTTTGGTCTGCCGCCTGTGCAGGGGGAGAGGAAGCTTTCTCACTTGCTATTATTCTGGATGAAGTCACACGATCCATCAATTCTTCACAACACATTTCCATTTTTGCCACCGATATCGCCGAAGACGCGCTTGCAGAAGGAAAACAAGCTGTATATTCGGGTGAAAGGATTGAAGAGGTATCGGTTAAACGCTTGAAAACCTATTTCATTCCTGAAAGCGGGGCCTACCGGGTCTGCGATGCGTTGCGGCAGCAGGTGTCATTTTCAAGCCATGATCTGCTTGATACCAAAACATTCGCCCCACCCGAATCTATTTTTGGCGGATTTGACCTTATTCTATGCCGAAATTTTCTCATGTATCTGGTAGACGATTTTTACAATCAAGTATTTGACAAGCTGTTCAAAGCTCTCAATCCAGGCGGTATTCTCATGCTTGGCAAAGCTGAAACTGTTCCTCAAAAACATCTTCCCCGCTTAACCCGGTTATACGATTTTAGCGGGCTCTATAAAAAAACTATGGCGAGGTAAAACGTACATGCCTGCAATTATGAAATTCCTGCAGTTGATGCTCTGCATCATACGCTCACTTGACCGATTTGATTACAGACAGCCCTATGCTCCGGCACGGGGGGCCTCAAAATGAAACCTTTTCAACTGATGAGTACTCTGCAGGGACGTTTGGTTTTCTGGTTCACGGCCATCTGCCTTGTACCGTTAATGCTGGTTACCACGGCCATTTATTTCCATCGCGTCAAGATAGCCAGGGAACTTATCTTCGACAAACTGAATGCCGTTTCCGCACTTCGGCTTGAACAGATCAACAGCTTACTGGAAGACATGGCAGGAGATGCCGCCACTTTGGCGGGAGAATCAGCTGTGGAACAGATTGCAAAGACCATGACTTCCGGAAATAAGGCCGATTTTTCTGCGGCCCGGTCTTCATTGAGAGAATATCTCAGAACGCACGAAAAAGTGACCGAGGTGGCGGTTGTTGGTAATGACGGAACCATTTTGTTCTCCAGCACGGCAAGCCGCATCGGTACTCTGCTCATCAAACCGGCAGCTGTAATCTCGGCGCTACGCGACCGCAGCGCGGCGTTTGGCGAAGTTTTTCTTGGACCGGGGGACCGCGAGCCCTGTCTGAATATTGCCGTACCGATACATGCAGCGGATAATCGTGCGGCCTTGGTGTTGCGGCTGGATATGCGCCACTCAATATATTCAATTTTGGAAAGCCGCATCGGCATGGGCAAGACAGGTGAGTCGCTGCTGGTTAACCGCGATGTTCTGGCGGTCAGCGAACTGCGCTGGCAGACAGGGGCACTCCTTAAGGCGACGCTCAAGGGAAAGCCTGCTCAGCTTGCGGCTCAGGGGCAGAGCGGTATAGCCGAGACAACTGATTACCGGGGAGAAAAAGTTCTTGCTGCATATGCCTATATCCCCCGTACCGGCTGGGGACTGGTCAATAAACAAGATACGTCGGAAGTCATGGCACCAATCAGAAGCCTCCTGTATGTCACCTATGGCCTTGCGTCTTTGATCTCGTTCCTGGTTTGCCTGCTTGCCGTTGTCCTGGCCCGGTCGATTACCAGGCCGATTGGGGCTTTGGCCAGTGCCGCTGCCGAAATTAGTGCCGGTGATTACAATACCCGAGTCACGGCGGATAATTCGGCAGAATTAGGACTTTTAGCCAATTCTTTTAATATCATGGCTGAAACACTCCAGGTCAGGATGGAGTCCCGTCAATGGCTCGCTGCCCTCTCGGATCACTTGATGACCATCAATCACCTTGATGATTTTTTCCGTGGATTGTTGCCACTCTTCATGCAGGCAACAGGAGCCAAGATGGCTGCTGCCTTCATGGAAGAGGGCGATAGTGGTTTTTTTGTGCCGGTACATTCCATAGGAGCTGACCCTTCCTGCATGCGACGCTTTAATCGGCGTCATCTAGAGGGTGAACTCGGTGTGTTGCTCTCTTCCGACAGCATAGCCAGATACACACCCGAAACCAAAGTGGGCTCTCTCACCTTCATAACCTCCTTTGGAGAGATCACCCCCCGGGAGATCATTACCATTCCGATCAAACTGAACGAAACGGTACGAGCCTTCATCTCTCTGGCGGCAGAGACTCCATTTTCAAAAATTTCTCTTGAGGTGGTGGAGCAGATCCGCTTCCCGCTGTCTGCCGGATATTCTCGGGTAATGGCAGGCGAAGAGGTGCGTCGTCTGGCTGACGAACTCTCCGTAAAAAATACGGAATTAGTACAGCAGTCTGAGGAACTTCACCAACAAACCATTGAATTGACGCAACAGTCTGACGAGCTGTATCGCCGTAACAAAGCGCTAGACGTTCAGAAAGCCCAGCTTGAAGAAGCAACGCGCCTTAAAAGTGAATTCCTTTCCAATATGAGCCATGAACTCCGAACACCACTCAACTCGGTGCTGGCTCTTTCCCGAGTCCTTTCGGTACAGGCCGGCCAACGGTTGACCGAGGACGAGCGTGGTTACCTTACAATCATCGAGAGAAACGGCAAAAACTTGCTGACGCTTATTAATGACATCCTCGACCTGGCTAAGATTGAATCAGGAAAACAGGAACTGACTATTGAGCGCTTTTCCGTTGAGAGACTGGTTAGTGAAGTAATTGATGGAGTCAGGCCCCTGGCACACGACAAAGGGATCGCAATTGAGTTCGAGTCCCCAGGCAGCACACCTCAGGTTGCCTCTGACAAGAAACAATTACGTCATATTGTGCAGAATCTGATCGGTAACGCGGTGAAATTTACTGCGGAAGGCAGGGTGCTAGTTACTGCCAAGGACGATTCCGGAACATTGGTAATCGTGGTCGCTGATACCGGCATCGGCATTCCGTCCAATTATCTGAATACAATATTCGAGGAATTTCGCCAGGTGGACGGGACCACCTCCCGCCAGTTTGAGGGGACCGGACTTGGCCTGGCCATAGTCCGCAAGACCGCCCGGTTGCTCGGTGGAGACGTTGAAGTGACAAGTGAAGAGGGAAAAGGTTCTACCTTCACCGTGCGCCTGCCACTTGAAAATACGCAGGCCATAGATAGAGCTGGACCAGGGGTTGAGGTAACTTCCGGGAGATCTTATCCCGCGGATATCCAGCAACTTCCACAGCGACGCCGCGTGCTGGTTGTTGATGATGACCCGGAAACGGTATCTCTGGTGGCAAGCCATCTGGCCCAAGCCGGTTATGAAACTGTTACCGCGCTAAACGGCAGGGACGCAGTGAAACTTGCTATTGCCAATAAACTGTATGCGATCACACTTGATGTGATGATGCCGGATATGGATGGATGGGAAGTGATGCGCCATCTCAAAGAAAATCCGGTTACACGCCCTATTCCGGTAATTATTGTATCATTTGCCAAAGATCGTGAGACCGGCATTGCGCTTGGCGCGATCGGAATTGTTTCCAAGCCGGTTGATAGAGAAAAATTGATGCTCGAATTTGAAAAACTGGCTGCTGCCGGATTACGGAGCGTACTCGTTGTCGATGATAACGAGCAGGATCGCTTTGCCATTGCAGCGATTCTCAAGGAAGCCGGTCTTGACGTACTTTTGGCGGAAAACGGTGAGCGGGCGCTTGAACTTGCCCGACAGCACCATCCCGGACTGATCACTCTTGATCTTATGATGCCCGGCATGGATGGAGCTGCTGTTCTTGATCTCCTGCGCTCGGACAGTGATACCGCCTCCATACCGGTAGTTATAATCACATCAAAAGACCTTGATACGGGTGAAATGACACGCCTCTCCTCGAGTGTCAGCGCCATCCTCTCTAAAGGCGGGCTGGACAGAGACTACCTGCTGCATGAATTGGAGCAAAGTCTCAAGCATATTGATCGGCATCTGCCTTCTGCACATACGGCGGTCGGGTCAAGGCTACTGATTGTCGAAGACAGTGATGCTGCGGTAATCCAGATCCGCTTTGCGCTGGAATCGGTTGGCTTTGCCGTGGATAGCGTTACCAACGGTTCGGATGCTCTTGAATATCTCAATACCCATGTGCCTGACGGCATAGTCCTGGACTTGATGATGCCTGAGGTAGATGGTTTTGCCGTGCTGGCAGCCTTACGGTCATCGCCGTTGACATCCAATGTGCCGGTTATGGTAGTGACTGCCAAGAATCTGACCCCCGGTGACAACGAGCGTCTTTCCCGGTTTGGCGTACGCAGTATCGTGCAAAAAGGGGATGTCGATCAGCATGAACTGCTGTCGAGAGTGCATGAGATGTTGGGGATCAATCAAATCTTCCGCGACACGACTCAGAACTTTATTTCAACTCCTGTCGGTGATTATCGCGGCAACGGATCCGTCCTGGTTGTAGAGGACAATCCGGATAACATGGCTACCATAAAAGCAATATTGGGTAATCGATACCCGTTGCTTGAATCCCATGACGGAGAGCATGGCTTAAAACTGGCCCGCGATGCTTTTCCTTCTCTTATTTTACTGGATATGCAACTTCCATTAATGGATGGTATGGCTGTTCTTCGAAAGCTGAAAGCGGATGCTCAAACCTGCCGGATACCAGTTGTCGCATTGACAGCCAGTGCCATGAGTGGTGATCGGGAGCGTATTCTGGCAGCAGGATGCGATGACTATTTATCAAAACCGTATGAAATTTCCGATCTGGAAGCGGTTGTCAAACGCTTTACGACTGGTAATGAGGAATAAAGATGAGATTATTAGCCATAGACGATAACAACGATAACCTATTGACACTCAAGGCACTCATGTCAGCATTTCTGCCTGGGGCCTCTCTGGTAACAGCCCTCTCCGGTCCTGAGGGACTTGCATTGGCCAGTTCACAAGAGCTTGACGCTATTCTTCTGGATATTCAGATGCCGGGGATGGACGGTTTTGAAGTTACCCGTAGACTTAAAGGTGATCCAGCTACATTGCATATTCCAATTATAATACTAACGGCCCAAAGTACAGACTTGGGCAGTAAGGTTAAAGCGCTGGATTGCGGTGCCGACGCCTTTCTGGCAAAACCGCTGGATGAGACGGAATTGGTGGCGCAGGTCAAGGCCATGGTACGTATCAAGCGTTCTGAGGACGCACTCCGCAAGGAGCGGGATCGCCTTGAAGATCAGGTTAGTCGCCGCATGCGCGAATTAAACGAAAAACAGCGCATGAATCAACTGCTATTGGACGCCCTGCCCCACTATGCATACCTGGTCAATGAAGACCGTAAAATAATAGCAACCAACCGTATCGCTGCCGATAATGGTGCCAGAGTTGGTGATTACTGCTGGGCCTGCATTCATAAGCTGTCTGCTGTGGCTCCTGAACAGAAACGTCATTATCTGGAGTATGGGGTGCCTCTGCCCGGAACACGCTGTCATCATTGTCGGCGGGATGAAGCGATTGAATCTCAGAAAATAGTTACAGCTGAGGTTATGCGCGACAATAGCCATTGGGAAGTATCTTGGATTCCAATTAATCGATCCGTGCATCTTACCTACATTATGGATATCACCGAGCGTAAGCTGGCGGAAGAAGAGCGGCGATTGCTTGAGCAACAATTTCACCATGCCCAAAAGCTTGAAAGCCTTGGTGTGCTGACAGGTGGCATCGCCCATGACTTCAACAACATAATGACGATAATCCTTGGCTACTGTTATATGGCCAGCAAGTACCTTAGTTCCGAACAGGATTTCAAGGAGTCCTTTCAAAAGGTCGAGGCAGCGGCCAACCGGGCGTCTGATCTATGCAGACAGATGATGACCTATGCTGGCAATCACCCAACTGAACTGGAGAAGATCATGCTGGTTCAACAGGTTGATGAGGTTGTTAACATGCTGCAATCAACCCTCAAAAAGAATGTGACCATAGAGCTTGGATTGAGCAAAAATGTTCCGATAATTATTGGTGACAACAGCCAGATACAGCAAATTGCCATGAATCTGGTTATAAATGCGGCTGAGGCAATTGGCGAAGACAATGGCACTATCAAAGTATCCGTGTCGAAAACGGTGGTAGAAGCTGGCAAAACGATGACTGATGCGTTTGGCACTGTTATTCCGCCAGGCAGCTACGCCTGCCTTGAGGTCACAGATACCGGTTGCGGGATGGGCAAGGAAACGCAGAAGCGAATATTTGAACCTTTCTACACAACCAAGTTCACCGGTCGTGGTCTCGGAATGTCTGCCATACGCGGCATTGTCAAGTCACACTCCGGTGCGCTCCTACTGACAAGTACGCCGGGTATCGGCACAACCTTCAAGGTCTATTTTCCGGTACCTGCTCCGGCAGGTGCTTCCGAAACGGTTCCAACGACCCCAGCTCTTACATCACGGGCGGCCGGCACGGTATTACTGGTAGACGACGAGGAAATATTGAGCAGCATGAGCACGAGCATGCTGGGGGCCATGGGATTCACAATATTAACGGCACAGAATGGCCGTGAGGCTCTTGATGTTTACCATGCGCACAGCAGCAAAATCGATGTAGTTCTGCTTGATCTTCTCATGCCGGTGATGGGTGGCATCGAATTTTATCATGTACTGCGAACTCTTTCTTCATCTATCCCGATTGTCATGTGCAGTGGTTACGGCTCAGATTCGGTTGATGATATAATCCACAACGATGAACGTACCGCTTTCATTTATAAACCGTACAAGCCGGAAGAGTTAAGCGGCGTACTTATGAAGATGATAGATAAATAAACAGACAACTAACGAACCACAACGCTTATCCCGTGGGATTCTTCAATCAGTATGGTGCTCAGTCTTTAGTACATTACTAGGTATTTATTTCGTGACCATACATCATCACCAGAGTGGCCCGACTTTCGAGACAGTTCGGACACAACTCTCCTGCATCCTGCCACACTTCACCGGCCAGCCATTCACCCGCCTCGGCATACAGGGAATGAGCGGCGGCCTCATCATATTCCTTGCCACAGAGCGTACACTTTTTCATGACAATCCAACTTCGTCGGCAAGAGCCCGCTCGTACTCACTGCGCAGAAAACTCTGATCTGCCGTTCCGATGATGCTCCACGGCAGGACTTCATCAGCGGCAATCGTACGCTGCACGTAGGAATCGGTGTCTATGCCGCAGGATTTCGCTGCTTTCTTGAGGTTTGCTCCCCCGGCCATCTCGACAAGCAGTGCCGACAAACGGCGGTCACCACGTGACAGGAGCGCTTGCAGATAAGACTCTCGCAGGCTTTCAACTTTAAGTTTGACGTTGGAAAGCCGCCGCAGACGATTTTCGAGGATTTTGACCTTGCGCTCCAACGACGGGAGCGGCTCCATGCCGCACCACTGGAATGGGGTGAACGGCTTGGGAATGAACGGGTTTACCGACACGGAGATTTCTCCCAGCCGCTTGTTGGCCCGGCCACGTTCAATGACCCGCTCTCGGATTGTTTCAATCAGGCGAACCATTTCTTCAAGGTCGGCATCAGTTTCGCCCGGTAGCCCGATGATGAAGTACAGCTTCAGATTGAGGATGTCATGGTCAATCAACATCTCACAGGCTCCCAGAATTTGAGCTTCGGTCAAATTCTTGCGAATCACGTCACGCATTCGCTGTGAGCCCCCCTCAGGTGCCAGCGAGATAGTTTTGTGTCCGCTGGCAATCAGAGCTTCCAGCATGTCGGGATCAATCCGGTCGATGCGCAGCGATGACACCGACACTTTTGCGCCCTGTTCGACAATATAGCGGCAGAGTCGGCCGATTCCGGCATAATCGGACACGGCCGCTCCGACCAGCCCGACTTTGCGGCGATAAACCAGCCCCTTATCGATCAAGGCGACGATGTTGTCAAATGGTTGCTGGCGGAACGCACCATAGATAAATCCGGAACTACAGAAACGGCAGCCGCGCGGGCAGCCGCGACTGACTTCAACAAGGAACATATCGCCAAATTCGGTATGTTCAGTAAGGATCTGCGAGGTAGAAGGTTCGTGCTGTTCAAGGCAGACCGGCACGCGCGTAACCGGCAGAGGAGCGCCCGTTTCGGCATCATATCCTGCCAATGATCCTGATTCATACCTGGGATGATACAGGGCTGGCACATACACGCCGGGTATCGCGGAGAAAGCCTGAAGCAATCCAAGCCTGCCGTTATCTATCGGGGAGAGCAGCGTCGAAATTATGGCCGGGATAACGGCCTCGCCTTCTCCGATGCAGATGGCATCGATGAAATCGGCAACCGGTTCAGGATTGATGAAGAAGGCCGCTCCACCGGCAATGACCAGCGGATCGGACTGGCTGCGCGCGCTGGAGTAGAGGGGAATGCGGGCCAGGTTGAGAATCAGCGGGATATTCAGGTAGTCCGGCTCAAACGAGGTAGAAAAGGCGATGACATCAAAGTCACCCAGCGGGGTTGAAGATTCCAGCGAAAGCAGCGGGGTTCCGCTCCGGTGGTACTCTTCCAGCATATCCCGATCTGGTAGAAAACCTCTCTCACACCGGATGTCGGTTGAATCAGCCAGCAGAGAATATACCGTATGGAAACCAAGACTGCTCATGCCGGTCTGATAGCGGCTGGGAGAAACAAGACAGATGGAAAGCTGGCCGACACGTCCATGCGGGTAGAGATGCGTTTCTGCCTGAAGCAGAGTCCTATGCTTGTTCCGGATACTGATGCTCATTACGATCTCCAACACGACTTCACAGCAAACGTCTCGTGAAAGTATATCATCGCCCATAAAAAAACGCCGCTGGAAAGCGGCGTTTTTTTCATTACATCACTAATGCAGATTTATTTTATATTTTTGCCAGTGACACAGAGTACGGAAACGAGGCTGCACCGGCAAGGGCGTTGACGGCGGCATCCCTGAAGTGTGACGGTACAAACAGTGCACCGTTCTGAAGCTCGTCTGACAGTTGTGCTTTCAGCGAGATGCTGCCGGTATCCGAAGTGATGGTGATGGCATCTCCGGTTTTTACACCAATTGCTGCGGCGTCTGCAGTTGAAAGCTCAACGTACGCTCCGCCAACCACCTGAAGGTTGTTTTCCGACTGGGAGGTCATTGAGCCGTTATGATGC
>JANXZX010000122.1 GCA_025355325.1 Geobacteraceae bacterium | reverse complement strand
CGTCGTCATCCTCGCCCGCCCGGCTACCCCCCGCACACTCGATTGGGAAGATTTCGACCTGCTCCGCGTCGTGGGCCGACAGATTGCGAGTTATCTCGCCGAAAGTACCGGGCAACTGGCGCTGGCAGAGGCTGGCCGGTTCGACGAGTTCAATCGCCGCATCGCCTTCGTTATGCACGATATCAAGAACCTGGCGAGCCAGCTCAGCCTACTGGCGCGCAACGCCGAACTTCATGCCGAAAAGCCCGCGTTCCGCGCCGACATGCTGGTCACCATCCGCAACTCGGCCGACAAGCTCAACGTCCTGCTCGCGCGGTTGTCGCGTTATGGCCAGGGTTCGGCTGAGCGGCTCGAGCCAGTCGATGTCGCGCAGGTCGTCAGCGGCGCTCTCGCCCAGTTCGCGGGGGGGCCGGTAATCCTTACCGACAGCGCGCCGTTCCAAGTGATCGCCAACCCCGATACGCTCGAACAGGCGCTCGTCCACCTGATCCAGAACGCGATCGACGTCAAAACGGCAGCATTAACCGCTCCCTGCTCATGTAAGTCTATTTCCAGATCTGAGACGGTAGCGGCCAGAGAAATCGCACCTATTGTCCCGGCGAGCCCCTTGAGGGAATGAGTCAATCCTTTCGCATGTTCAATGTTGCCGTTTCCAATAACGCAACGCAACTCATCGAAGAGGGCACGGTATTGGTCCCGGAAGCTGATAATGATCTCTCGCGCCAGAGTTTCATTTCCTCCACATCTTTTGACGACAGAAGCAATATCAATGCCGGGCAGACTGTCGGGAAAAATCCGGGGGGACGCCTTGTCGTCTGTAATTTTCTGCAGAGTAAGTGCGTTTTTGACTTTTTCCGTGGGCAGCCATTTAAGCATGACTGAATACAACTGGTCCGGATCGATCGGCTTGGCAATGTGGTCGTTCATTCCTGCCGACAGGCAGCGATCACGCTCTTCGGTAAAGGCATGGGCAGTCATGGCAATAATAGGAAGCTCAAGTTCTCCTTTAACTTTTCGAATGGCGGCCGTTGCCTCGTAGCCGTTCATTTCCGTCATCTGAATATCCATAAAAACCATGTCAAAGTCACTATTACCAAGGGCTGCGTCAACTCCGGACATGCCATTGTCCATAGTGACAACCTCTGCACCGAAGCGTGTCATAATCTCCTGTGCGACGATACGGTTAACTTTGTCATCTTCCACGAGCAAGACCTTGGCATCCCGTAATTGCATCGGACTACTGCCAGAACTTTTTTGTTGTGTGATCTGCTGAAAATCTTTGCCGAATGTCGTCATAATGCCATTGAAGAGCGTAGATAAATTGAACGGCTTATTCAGGTAGACGCTGATGCCCAGTTCCTTGCCATCTTCCCGAATCCCTGATGTTATGTAGCCGGAGATAATGATTATTTCCGGGCATGTGGGCAGCTGACAACTACGGATTCTGCGAGCGGTTTCCAAGCCGTCCATGTCCGGCATTCGCCAGTCAAGCAGAATCAGCCGGTACGCGGGTTCATCGGAAGATGCCGCAGCCCGTTCCAACTCTTTGAGTGCTGCAGCTCCGGATTGAACAGCCGTCGGAATGAACGAGAGATCCGTGAGCATTGATTCCAGCATCATGCATGCATCAATACTGTCGTCCACTACCAATACTCTCATCTGTCTCAGCTCTTCAGGAGGGTGTAACGTAATGTGTTTGCGTTCCGGCGCACGTCCAAACTCCACGGTAAAGGTAAACGTACTTCCCTGTCCCGGCGTGCTGGTAACTTCCAACGTACTTCCCATCAGTTCCAGAAGACGGGTGACAATGGAAAGACCGAGTCCGGTCCCGCCGTATCTGCGGGTTATTGAGTTATCTGCCTGGGTGAATGGTGCGAATATGCGCTGCAGGTGGTCGCTGTCCATACCGATACCGGTATCGGTGATCGAGAATGTGAGGGCCGTACGATCTGTTCTGGAATCTTTGCCGGTGGGGTTGACAGATATCAACACACTCCCTTTTTCCGTGAATTTGATGGCGTTGTTCACAAGATTGTTGAGTATCTGCCGCAAGCGGAGCTGGTCTCCAATAATTTGGGCAGGGACATCGGGGGAAATCAGGAAGGTAACCTCCAGATTCTTATCAACAGCCCTGGGTGACAAAAGGTTACGAACAGAATTGAAGAGTTCATACAGATCGAAGGTGACAGATTCCAATTCCATCCTGCCCGCCTCAATCTTGGAGAAATCAAGAATATCGTTGATGATGCCAAGTAAAGAGTCCGCCGCACTTCGAATTCTGGCGACGTATTCCCGCTGCTGTTTATCAAGAGCTGTCTGCTGTACCAGGTAGGCCATGCCGGTGATGGCATTCATGGGGGTGCGGATTTCGTGGCTCATGTTAGCCAGAAACGCGCTCTTGGCGCGGCTGGCGGCCTCGGCGGCTTCTTTGGCTTCGCGGAGCGCCTGTTCAGCCTTAATCTTATCTACCGTTGTCCAGACCGCTTCCATCAGAAGCGTTAATTGCACTACATCTGCCTGGTCATAAGCATTTTCTTTGTTGGCAACAGCGGCGACCCCGACAATTTTATCGCCCTGGAACACCGGTATCCCAAGGAAGCGCTGAAGCGGCACATGCCCTTCAGGATAGCCCTTCTTGAGGAGATGATCCGCAGCAAAATCATTAATCAGAACAGGCTGCCTCTGACGGACCGTTTCGCCCCATATTCCGGAAATTGATAATGCATAACAGGTCAGGGGTGGTGACTGAACAGAGCATTCCCGCATGATATCTCTTGACCAGCTGATAATGTCAAACTCCTGAGTATCCTCGTTGTAGTTGAATATAAAGCCATATTGACTGTCAGTAAGACCAAGTGCCGCTTCCAGAGCCACATCTGCCATTTCCTGAAAATCACCCGCACTGAAATGAGAAATCCTGAGCAGTCCTTCAAGGCGTTTCTGGTTCATTCTCAGTTGATGCTCAGCAGTTTTAAGCTCTGTCAGATCGACGAGTTGTATCAGCAGATGACTTGCTCCATGCAGCTGAGTCGGAAATATGCGGCAATCAGCACTAACTACCTTGCCAAAGGAGGATTTGACTTTGAGCTCCCGTTGGATCTGTTTGTTCAGTGTAAGTGCGATCAGGCAGTCGTCGAGCAATCCGGAATTTTGCCAGGACGCTATGTTATGAAAATTCTGGGACAACAGCTCCTCGCGTGTAGCACCGACAAGTTGCGCATAGGCTTCATTTGCTAAAACACACTGGCCGGTTTTTGAGTATACTCCAATTGGCAAGGGAGAATTGAGTAAGATTGATTCGTTGAAATCAAGGGATTCAGATAATTTTTGTTTAGCTTCGAGGAGCGATTTCTCAGCTTCCACACGGAGATCAATCTCCTGCTTCAGCCGTCTGTTCCATATATAAAAAATAATTATTACAAGGGATAAGGCTGCTGTAGGTGCGATAATCCACAGCATGACCTTTTTCTTATTTAAGCCATATTCGTATTTGACCGAAAACCAGCGGCGGGTGATGTCGCTTTTTTCGCCATCGGGCATGGCCTGGAGGGCCTTGTTAATGATGCTTACCAGTTCCGGCCAGTCTTTGCGCACTCCCATGGCCTGATCATGGTTGCCCAGAGAAGTGGGAGCTGCGATCTTCAGGTTGTGCAGGCCACCATTCTGAATGAAATAGGTAGCAACAGTAAGATTGCCGATGTATGCGTCGGTCATACCGCTGGCAACATGGTTCAACGCCTCAAGCGTATTTTTTACGACAACTATTTTTATCTGTGGAAATTTGTCTTTTATAAGACCTTCAATGACGTATCCCCGCTCAACAGCGACACTCTTATTATTCAAATCCTCCATTCTTGAGACATAGGGAGAGTTGGTACGATTGACGATTACCCAGGGGGCAAAAAGATAATCCTGAGTGAAGGCAATCTTCTTTTCCCGCTCCGGAGTTCTTTTCATCGTTATGAGGAGATCATACCAATTGCGTTCTCCTTCCAGATCTTCAACGGATTCTTTCCAGGGAATTGCTGACGCGACGAATATAAAGTTGATACCAAAACGTTTACCAATCAGCTTCAGGTAGTCAACCGAGATGCCCCGGGGCTCAGGAAGAGTCATCATGTGTGGTGGAAATTCACTGATACGTACCCGCACGGTATGTTTCCGGTCGAGCCAGGCCTGTTCCTGCTCAGTGAGTGGAATCGGGTTGGAGAGCCCCTTCTCGATATTATTATCACCCTGTCGTGTGGAGTCATTATCGGCAACAGCGGTTGATAGAGGCAATAACAGGAGGAATAAGATCAGCGGCATTATTTTAAGGAAAATGCGGGGGGAAAAATTCATGAAAAACCTTCCAAATGTCAGCCGGTATAAATTTCCGGCAACAGATTTTTTGAAATGACTATTTTGCATCGTGACTTTCAAGATAAAAGCGAAGGCTTGGTTTTATCGCCTCCAGACAATCATCAGCGGTACCACCTTGCATCACCGCACGCCGATATCCAACGTAGTAAAGCGACCAGATACCGATACATCGCGCCGGGACGTCCTCAAGACCATCTTCCGACATCCAGTCAACCACAGGTTTGACAAGTTGGTGAACTTGCTCTATCACCCGATCCTCATATGCTTCTGACCACATCCAACCGAATGCAGCGCCCACAGACCGGATGGGCAGATAATCGATGTCCAGTTGGTATAACTCACGTAAAAAAGAACATGTCCGTTCAAATAGATAACGCTCTTTTATGCGGGCACATATGCTCGGGAGCTGGATTATCTGTTCCTGGTTCAGCTCGATGATCAATTCGGCAAGTATATCCGGCTTGCTGAGCTTGAGACGATAGACCTGAACGGGTTCGCGTCCGACCGCCCGGGCAATGTCTCGCATACCGACGTTTTCGTAGCCGCGCTCCATGAAGAGCACTCGTGCAGACTTTAGAATTTGTTCTTTCAATGATTCAGTCATTTTTTTGTCACTGGAAAAGTAAATGAGTGATATGGCAAAAAATGTTAACGTGTTTACAAGGTAATGTTAAATTAGTCGGTATAACAAGTCAAGCGAGCATCACACTTGTGGAGCTTTTGTTTACAGCTCGGAAATTAAATGGTAAATTCCAACGGTAATGCGGTTTTGCCTCCAATCTGGTATATTTTATTACTGTATTGGACTGTCAAAGGTTATTTACTTGAGCCCACTGTTACGATATATTTCCACAGTTTTATCCCACTTTACAATGTACGGAATGTGACGAATGAGCCTGGCAGGTAACCTTGAAGAGCTTGGACTTGGCGAGATATTACAGATTGTCAGTCTCAGTCGAAAAACCGGTGTCCTTTCCCTCAGCAGCAGCGGAAGAGATGGCTCGGTTTTTTTTCGTCTTGGTCAGGTTGTAAGAGCTTCTTCAAACGTCTACGTGCAGAGCATGGGGGAGGTTCTGATCCAAAAAGGGGTCATCGATCCGGACATGTTGCGCAAAGCTCTTGCCTTCCAGCAGGAAAACGGCTTTCGTGAGCGGTTTGGAGTTGTTCTCGTTAACAATTTCGGTGTTTCTCAAGACATCATCGATGACGTAGTGCGGGAGCAGATTGAGAACGTAGTATTTTCACTGTTTGCCTGGACTGAAGGTGCCTTCAGGTTTGAAGTCCGGGATACGGTTGATACGGTTGACAGCACCCAGGTTGATCCGATGCAGTTTATGCTGGATCAGGGACTGAATTCTCAATTTCTGGCCATGGAAGGCACAAGAATCCTTGATGAGATGCGACATGCAGGCGAAAAGGTCTCTGTCGATTGTGACTCAACTGATGATGAACCGGATTTTGCTTTTGATCTTTTTGAGCATCCGAAGGCTCCGGATCCGTCGCCACCCGCTGTACAGAAGCTGTTTGTCATTGTTGACGATGACGGGGCAACGTTGAAGTCAATTGAAAACGAGCTGACGCATCGCGGATTTACCGTTCACGCAATGACCCGCAGCGAAGATACCTTGATTATGGTAGACTCCCTGCACAGGAGCGGTGGACTGCCGGTCGTACTGATCGACCTGCTTATGCCGAAAATGGACGGATCAGGTGAACTTGGCGGGCTTGAGCTTCTGGAAATGCTGCATGGAAACTTTAAGAACATCCAGTTGATTGTTATGGCTGATAAAGTCCGCTCCGAGGCGGAGTCACGGATTCGTGAACTTGGCTACCCGCTTGTGTCCAAGCCCGGTCGGAACGATATCTTCAATCGTGCCGTCATGGACAGTTTTCTTGACCGGATTACATCTGCCGATGTCTTTGCTTGATTTCGGAAAAAAATATAACGTTATTGAAAGTTTACAGAATGAAAGGGTTACCACGTGAGTACCAAGAAGATTTTAATTGTCGATGACTCCAGGAGCATGCGTGCCATGTTGACTGCTGTCGTAGATACATGCGGAGACTATGAGGTTATCGAGGCTTTCAGCGGATTTGAAGCGCTGCGGCTTTTGCCTCGAAATCATGTGGATTTGATTCTGACTGACATTAATATGCCTGACATTAACGGTCTGGAACTGATCAGTTATCTGCGGGCAAATCCTAATTATAAAGACATACCGGTATTTATTATCTCGACGGAAGGCAGTGCAAAGGATATTGAAAAAGGCAAGCAGCTTGGTGCCGACGAATATATTGTCAAACCGTTTTCTCCCGAATCTCTCCAGAAATTGATTGCTCACTACTTGAACAAAACACCCTGAACGCGTTTTGAGGCGCCGTGACAATGAGTGAACAGAACGCCACACATACGAAAGCCGTACAGGATTTTCTTGCCGAGGCAGAAGAAATCATTGAACAGCTTGGCTCCGAATTGGCCGACCTCTCCGATATGACGGAGAACGGTGATTTTAATCCCGACGTTCTCAACTCCATTTTCAGGGGAGCCCATTCCCTGAAGGGGTTGGCCGGGATGTTTAATTTTTCCGGTGTTGCCGAACTTGCTCACAACATGGAAAATCTCCTCGACTGGCTGCGGCTCGGAAAGCTGGACCTTTCGCAGCGGCTTGTGGCGGTGTTATTTACTGCCCATGAACTGTTGAGTAATCTTATCCGGGTTCTTGCCTCAGGAGAAGATACCGGTATGGCATCCGAAATTGAGTCGTGTGTGACACAGATAAACGCCTGTCTTGCACCGCCGGAGGCTCAAAAAGGTGTTTCACCTCTGGAATCACTTGGCTTGCCGGCACACATTCTGGATGCTTTGACTGAGTATGAGGAACACCGCCTGAAAGACAATCTGGCCAAAGGCCGGTCAATCTTCACTGTCCACACCTCCTTTGATTTAACTACCTTTGATACGGAGCTGTCGGCGCTTACAGATCTATTAAAAGCGCGCGGTGAGGTCATCAGTACCTTGCCGAGTGTCGGCGAAAACCTTGAAACAAATATTGACTTTGAAATACTGTACGGCTCCATGTGCTCTGCTGAAAAGTTACGAGCTGAGGTAGCACAGGAAAGCTTTACCGTTACTCAGTTCGGCGCCGTTTTGGCTGTCGAAAAACCCGTTGCTGCCCCTACTGCTGATGTGACAAAGCCGGTTGCCGACGTGCCGCCGATAGCGGCGCCTCCCGCTGCGTTGAACGCATCTCCCGAATCGCTGGCGGTACCCCCGGCAGATGACGCCATCCTGAGTGCCAAAAGCATGAGCCGGACGGTGCGGGTTGATATTGGTAAACTTGATGAATTGATGAATATTGTCGGCGAGCTTGTTCTTGCCCACTCGGCGATTGCCGATGTTACCACGAGAATGCGCAATGAAGGGTTTTCGCGGATCGCAGTCGATCTTGGCAAGGCGGCTAAAGGATTGGAGAGAAAGCTCTCGGAACTTCAGAAAGGGGTCATGGAGATTCGTATGATCCCGATCGGGCAATTGTACGAGAAGATGTCGAGAATTGTGCGAAAAATATCCCGTGAGCAGGGTAAGCGGGTCGAACTCAAATTTTACGGAGCCGACACCGAGCTTGATAAACTGATCGTTGAAGATATCTCTGATCCGATGATGCATATTATCCGCAATGCCATTGACCACGGCATTGAGTCCCGCGACGTACGCCTGGCGCAGGGCAAGAACGAAAAGGGTACGATCAGGATTTCTTCGTATCAAAAAGGCAACCACGTTGTTATCGAGATTGAGGACGATGGCGGCGGTATTGATGTCGAGAAGGTAAAGCGCAAGGCGCTGCAAAAGGGATTGGTGAGCGACGTCAGTACGGTGTCTGATCGGGATGCCATCGATTTTATTTTTCTACCCGGTTTTTCGACTACCGACAAGGTCAGTGAGGTTTCTGGACGCGGTGTCGGCATGGATGTGGTCAGGAATAATATCGCTGCGGTTTCCGGTATGGTCGATATAGAAACCCGAAAAGGAGAGGGCTCCCGATTCACCATCACCCTGCCGATAACACTGGCTATCATCAAGGCATTGATCATCAGTTGCGCC
>JANXZX010000111.1 GCA_025355325.1 Geobacteraceae bacterium | reverse complement strand
GTTGGAGTAGCTGTTCCAGGAAACATCGGCGGAGTTATACGTCAGGAAGGCCAGGAGAATGAACACGCCGATGGTGCCGAGTCCCATCCCCTGAAGTTCTTTGGTCATTTTTTCTTTTTTATTCTCTTCTGCGCTCATTGTATGCGGACTTCCTTCTGATTGGATAAACGCGGATATATTACCTGCAATCGGCGGGGGGAGGCAAAGGAAAAAACAGCAGTTGCGACAGAATACGCATTGTCCTTGGCGGATGCTCTTTGTTAGACCGAAATAGCTCCTGAGGGGGAATACCTTGTGAATCAATAATGGCATCATCTATTTGCAAGGTATTTCTAAACATCTGGCAATCAATCAGCTGCATGAATGATATGCTTCTCCACAAAATCGGCGATCTCTGCCGGGTTATTCAGGTCCAGAACCGGCACGTCCAGTTGCAGCAGTTCGTCGGATGCGACCGCCAGCAGAGTCGGGTCGTGCTGTTCGCCACGACAGAGCAGCGTGGTGCTGCACTCCTTCCGATGTACCTCAATTTTGGGGAGACCGCTTTTTTTGAACCCCTCAGTCAGGATCAGATCTACATCACTGAAATAGGTGGCGATCAACTCCTCGATGGGTGGCGGCTCGTCATGCTGCTTTACCAGCGCCAGCTTCTCGGGCGACGATATCAGCATCGTATCAGCGCCGGCGGCCGTCAGTCGGTGGCTGTCCTTGCCCGGGTGATCAATATCAAAACGGTGGGCATCATGCTTGATAACACCGACCCGGTAGCCGCGCTGTTTCAGCTCGGCTATGACTTTTTCCAGCAGAGTGGTTTTGCCGGTACCTGATTTTGCGACGAATGAGACGGCTTTGGCGATCACGGGCACCTCACGAGATGTAAATATCAACATGTGCGAAAGTATAGTAATAAAAATCCCCCTGCAAAGGAAAATCTGAAAAAATTGACCTGTGTCATGTAAGATGAACAGGGGACGAGGTATTGTCACATCCATGGAAACGATTACTACTTTACAGAAAAAAGATATCAAGCTGATCGGCAAATTCGTCGAGGTCTACTGCACCAGGAAACATCGCAAGGCCGAACACGCACCGTTTGCCCTGCCTGCAGGCTTGGGAGAGCGCAAACTCTGTCCGGAATGCACTTCATTTTTGAGTTACGCAATTGCCAGACGGCTGAAATGTCCGCTCGAAGCTGAAAAACCAAGCTGCAAACATTGCCGCACCCACTGTTATGCCAAACCGCAACTGGCAAAGGTCAAAGAAATCATGGCCTACTCCGGACGCACCCTGATGATGCGCGGCAGACTCGATTACATCTGGCATTACTTTTTCTAATCAATAACGAACATACTTTAAAAGGAGAACAAACCATGTTGAGAAAAATTGTAACCATCGATCAGGATAAATGCGACGGCTGCGGACTCTGTGTTCCATCCTGTGCGGAAGGGGCCATTACAATGGTTAACGGCAAGGCGGTATTGTCGGCGGACAATCTGTGTGACGGGCTGGGAGCATGTCTGGGCGAGTGCCCGAGAGATGCAATCCATATTGAAGAGCGCGAGGCAGACGAATTCGATGAAGCCGCTGTAGAAAAGCATCTGGCAGCGCAAGGGAAACCAGCGCCGGTTCACCAGCATGCCCCTCAGGCGCCTGCTGCGGCACATAGCCACGGCGGCGGCTGCCCCGGTTCCCGCGCCATGAGCTTTGCCCCGCCTCAGGCAGCAACTGAATCCGCTCCAAGCGGCAGTCGTCAGAGCCAACTGGCCCAGTGGCCGGTGCAGCTTCACCTGGTTTCCACCACCGCCCCCTACTTTCAGGGCGCCGAGCTGCTGATTACCGCCGATTGCGTACCGGTCGCCTATGCGGGCTACCACGAGGACTTCCTCAAAGGAAAAGCGGTTGTCATGGGCTGTCCGAAGCTGGATGACAACAACTTTTATACTCAGAAACTTACTGAGCTGTTCAGCAAGTCTGAGGTGAAGAGTATCACGGTGTTGAAGATGGAAGTTCCCTGTTGCGGCGGAATCGCTGTGGCGGCTCGTCAGGCACTGGCGGCAAGCGGCAAGCAGATTCCGTACAAAGAGATTACTATCGGGATCCAGGGGCAGATCAAGGGATAATCAAAAGCTGAATTTTTACCGCAGAGGACGCAGAGAAGAACAGAGGAAAGCAAAACCAACCAGTTTCACGCCGTAGCGTGTAATCCTTTTAGAGTATCTTTCTGACAAGGTTGTCGTTTGAAGGTCTCAGTTTTTAAAGGTTTTACCCATTGCGCTCCGCTCAGATCTTTAATGTAAGGTTCAATGTTCTTCTCTGCGTTTCACTGCGTCCTCTGCGGTGAGTGCATTTCAGACGGCCTGTTGTCACAATATGTGTGGCAGCGGGCCGTTTTGTTTTTGTTGCGAAGAATATCCGAAACCTGCTAACAAGGGTTCCGAAGCAGAGCACCTATGCGTAACGGGAGGAACCATGCCGGCAATCATTGAAATAATTCAGACTGATCTCACGACTCTGGCGGTTGATGCCATCGTTAATGCCGCCAACAACACCCTGCTGGGCGGAGGGGGAGTGGACGGCGCCATTCACCGGGCCGCCGGGCCGCAGTTGGTACAGGAATGCGCCGGACTAGGCGGGTGCGAGACCGGTGACGCTAAAATTACCGGAGGCTACAAACTTCCTACAAAGCATGTCATACACACAGTCGGGCCGGTCTGGCAGGACGGTAACCACGGTGAACCGGGATTGCTGGAATCGGCGTACCGGCGCTGTTTCGAGGTTGCGCATCAGCACGGCTTAAAAAGCATTGCTTTTCCCGCCGTCAGCGCGGGGGTGTACGGCTATCCGATGCGCAAGGCGGCGATCATCGCCCTGGAGACGGCGCAAATGACTGTCAGGTTGTACCCCGAATTGGAGAGAATTATCTTTGTGCAGTTCAGCGAAGGGGCGCAAAAGGTCTATGAAGAAACAGCAGCTCAATTGGGGATAGAGTACCGATAGGGGTCAGAGTTCCCGACCGCGTTGTTGCTTGAGGCAAATCTCCGTATAGAGTCCCCCACGCTGATACAGCTCGGCCGGGACGCCCTGTTCGGCTATTTGTCCCGATTTGAGGACGATGATCCGGTCGCAGTCGCGAAATGCCGACACCCTCTGTGAGACTATCAGTACGGTCCGTCCGTCATAGAATTTCCCCAGTTCATTGAGTATTTCCTCTTCGCGTCCGGCGTCCACTGCCGACAGCGGGTCATCCAGCAACAGAAGCGGCGGATCACCGGCAACGGCTCGGGCAATTGCCAACCGCTGTTTCTGCCCTCCGGAGAGAGTAACACCACCCTCGCCCACCTGAGTTTCAAACGCAGCCGGAAACCCTTCCACATCCTCAAGGAAACCGGCCTGACCAGCCGCCTTTCTGATGACCTCCGCCGACTGCTGTCCGGCTATGCCATAGCCGATATTGTCGGCAACCGTGCGTGAAAACAGAAATGTTTCCTGGGGCACATATCCAATCAGGCGGCGCAGGCTGGTTGTGGTCGTCGTGTTGATATCCCGTCCGTCGATAAACAGCATCCCCGGTGCAACCGGCAGCAGGCGCGAAATCAGCCGCAACAGGGTTGTTTTACCGCTTCCGACCTCTCCGGTAATGCCGACCGTTTCTCCCGCTTTAATATGAAAAGAGATCCCTTCAATTATATTCGTATCACCGTAGCTGAACCGAAGCTCACGGGCTTCGATTCCCTGCTGTAGCGAGGTGACCGGTTGGGCGTCAGGGTGATCAACCACCGTCGGCTCAGCGGCCAGTATTCCTGCAAGACGCGACATGGAAGCGGCCCCCCGCTGCGCCAGCGTCAGTATCCATCCCAGCACCGCCGTCGGCCAGACCAGCATCGCCAGATAACCACTAAAGGCAACAAAATCCCCCAGAGTTATAGTGTTGGCGATGACCAGCTGCCCGCCCATAAACAGTACGATGAGTGTTCCCGATCCGGTGGCGATTGCCATGACCGGAATAATCGTACCCCGTAACCGCGCCAGCCGCAGATTATGCTTGAGATAGCTCCCGGCGGTTTTTCCGAACTGCTGTTCAAAATATTCCTCCCGGCAGTACGACTTGATCAGACGAACGGCGGAAATTGTTTCTTCCGCCTGGCTGGAGAGGCGGGCCAGCTCTTCCTGAGCCTGCAAAGAGCGATGAAAGAGGCGGTGACTGACTTTTTTTACGATGAATACCATCATCGGGAAAGGCAGAATTGCCCAGAAGGTGAGCCAGGGATGGATGCGAAACATCAGCGTTACGGCGGCGCAGTAGACCAGCAGCGTGTTGATCATGCTCATGGAACCGAAACCGGCCAGCATGCGGACGTTAGTCAGGTCATTGGAAAAGCGGGACAGGATATCGCCGCTGCGGCTGGTGGAGAAATAGCTGAGATCAAGCCTTGTCAGGCACCGGAACAGATCGTTGCGGATCTGGAATTCGATAACACGGGCGGCGTTCAAAACCATTGTCCGGGAAAAAATGCGCGTGACACAGTGCAGAACTGCCAGCAGTATAATAATCAGGGCGCAGTCGGATGGGGAAAAGCGGGCTCCCGCAGGATGCTGGAGCGCCTCCACCGCCAGCTTCATAAACCAGGGGATCAGCAGTGCAAATGCATTGGTAAAAAGCAGGAATGCCGCTCCACCGACATAGCGCCAGCGAAGTTTGGATATGTAGGGAATGAGTCTGGCCAGGTCTTTGATAGGTTCGTCCTTTTTCAAGGTTCAGCTTGATGTTCTTCTCTCATTAGTTTTTCTGCCACTAGTGACGACTCTTCTGTTACTATATTTTGTCGCAGGAGTCCAGCACGTCCCACGATTAAATAGTATTTCAGACACGACATCAATGCAGGAGGATACATACATATGCGTTTGTTACGATTTTTTATAACGTTAACCCTGGCGGTTGCAACCATCTTCTCGGCCGTCACGGATGGCCGTACAGCTGAAAAACACCCGCCTTTGATGACGGTTCCAAATGTTGATCTGTCGCGCTATATGGGGGTGTGGTATGAGATCGCCCGCATTGATCATTTTTTTCAGAAGGGGTGCCTCGGCAGTAGTGCCACTTACACGCCGAAGCCTGGCGGTGAGATTGAAGTGCTCAATCGCTGCGTGAAAGAAAAAGACCGCAGTGTGCACGAAGTAAAGGGTCGTGCCTGGGTAGCCCCGGGATATGGAGACAATGCCCGGCTGAAGGTGAGTTTTTTCTGGCCGTTCCGGACAGATTACTGGATCATTGATCTTGGCAATGAATATGAGTACGCCGTGGTTGGAGATCCGGACCGGAAGTACCTGTGGATTTTGTCGCGCACTCCGGCAATGGATGATGCACTCTACAAGAAAGCCCTCGATTTGGCGGCGGCACAGGGATTTGCCATAGACCGGCTGGTTCGCAAGCCGCTGCCGCGGGATCTCTGATTCGGGAAGCATTATGAGGGTTACTGCTGACAAGACGGCAATAACATGGTAATTACTGAATATATGGATTTAACACCAGAACGAAACAAGGGAGGGATCATCAATGAACGCTACAATCGTACATAAAACAAACGTCAAAGACGATGTACTGGATGCGTTGGCCAAGGGATTGCCGGGCATACTTGCAGATACGCTGGAGGTAGCAGGCGGAAAAGTAGCCATACTCAAACCGGGACAGGTCTCGCTGGAATTTTCCCAGGCGAGCCCCCGTGATATTGGTTCGGACATAAAGATTATGGTATTTGCCCGGAGCCTCTTTCCGCGTACATCAAAGGAGAAAGACCTGGCAATAGAGATCCTTGAAAAGGTTGTTTCCTTAACGACCACGCCTGATATTGATCACTCGGTTGACATCCGTCTGTATCTAATGGATGTTGGTGTAGCGGAACATCGCTGAGCATCAGGTCGCCTGAAAATAAGGATGGGTTGCCAGGGTTATTAATTTTGGCCCCACGGAAGGCTTTACAATTACAAAAGGGTTTAGCCGGTTAAAGCTAAACCCTTGATTTGTATGGTCGGGATGACTGGATTTGAACCAGCGGCCCCCTGCTCCCGAAGCAGGTGCGCTACCAGGCTGCGCTACATCCCGAAGAGTGCTTTTTCTAGCGCTTCTCCGGGTTTTTGTCAAGAGGAAAGCGGGAAGCTATAGGTGGGTTGGGGGGCGGAGGGAGCGACTATTGCTTAATCCGCTTTCTTCGAAAGAAAGAGATTATCATTTGCATTAAACATAAAAATATCACTCCACATGGGCAGGCAAACAACTGACGGCAAACTTCAACAAAACCTTTGATATGATTGCGGTTAGTAGCATAATATACCAAAAAAAAGGCCATTTTTCTCACGAAAAAATGGCCTTTTTGATATTTGGCGTCCCTACCGACTTAACACGGTGCTGTAATCATTGATGTTTTTGCTTACTCATTATGTATATACCGTAAAAAATACCGTAAAAGAATATTATAGCAACCCCCTCTCCACGAAGCTCAGATACTCTCCGCTCCCAATAATAACGTGATCCAACACTCGGATTCCAAGAATCTCCCCCGCCTCTTTGAGCCTTCTGGTAATGGCTATATCCTCAGATGATGGCGAACTGTCTCCAGTCGGGTGCTGGTGTATCAGAATTAAAGCAGCAGCATTTGACAGGCAGGCTGTTTTGAATACTTCCCTGGGATGCACGATGCTCTGATTGAGCGAACCTATACTAACCAAGTCCATTGCCATGATCCTGTTCTTACCGTCGAGGTGAAGTGTGATAAAGTTCTCTTTTGTTTCCTGCATCAGAAAGCTAAACGTATCATAAACCTGAGATGGTGCTGTGTACCTCATTCCGGCCTTCAAGTAATTCGCAACCTCCTCCCTGACGGTCAGTGTCTCGTACACTGCTTTGATCTGCCTAAATTTGATGGTGCGGGGCTTGCTGGAAACATCCTCTTTGCCAAACAACGTATCGATTGTCATTATCCTATTCTCCTTTTAGATAAAAAAATTGGGAGCATGTGACAGCTCCCGATAGATGGTTTTTGATATATGCTCACATGAAGCAAGCTCTGAACGTCTTCACGATGGTTTCAGGTGGTAGCTCGTCCCACAAAATGCCGAGGTACTCATACAGCTCCCACGAATTGCAAACAAACAGGCTATCGTACTCCTCACCAGATACGACGTCATATACCGCGAATCCGATGTACTCAAAGCTGTGGTTGATATTGAGTACATAAATCACGGTACTCTCTGTGTAGACATAAATCCGGTCGCCCCTACCTGCTGAAAGAGGAATGACCGTCCCCTCGTACTCCAGCACTCTTCCTGCGTTAACGAGATTGTTTGCTCTAGTCTCCTCCGGTGACATCTGCCTGATGGTCGGTGTAATCTTTTTCATGGTTCACTCCTCTCCGTATTGCAGTTAGCACAGTGATGATCCTCATCATTGTAGGTGTATGCCTGGCACTCCTCGCACCAGTACAGCAGTTTGTTAATGTTCATGGTCGTCTCCTTGGAACGCAAAAGGGGCACTGCCGATAAACTGGCGTTGCCCCTTTGTGCGCTCTTCATGTTGGTTCTAATGTTTTCTGCTTAAAAACCTCTTCCTGGCAGCGGTGGGTAAAATCTTTGGAACAAGCTGTTGATCATCTGGATCTGCTGGAAGGTCGCTTGCTGCACAGAACAGTCCCGGCAAACAGTAGGGGCTTCTGCCGACAACCCAGAATATTCATAGCTATCATCAATCTCCATACCGCATCTTTCGCAATATCTCATACCTCTGCCTCCTTTCCCTCTGGTTGATTGTTAATGATGTAGTCAGCCGCTCTCTGTGCTGCCGCTGCCGCATGAACCAAAAGCGTCTTATCGTTTTTGAGAGCCTTAAGCCAATTCCCGATATACGAAGCGGAATTTTCGATAGTGTTATTCACAATGCCAGCATGACCGCAAAGGAACGAAGCTCCCATTTCGGCAACCAACTCCTCCTTGCTGTACTCCTCATCACCGAACCGATGTACCTGGATGCTTGCCTTTCGGTTCAGTCGGTGTTCCGCCATAGTCGAATGGGTCAGCTCATGAAATGCTGTACTGTAATATTCATCTGGTGACTCAAAAGATGTCTGCGGTGGCAGGGTAACAGTGTCAGAAGAAGGGCTATAACAAGCTCTGTTGCCCATGTGCTGGATCAACGGTTTATTGGGCATAGCAGAGATAATCCTGTCTGCTGCTTCAATCGGTGTGAACTGGTTGGTGGCCGTTACCGGCTCGGGATATTTGATTCCATCGACCTGCTCCACGTTAAAGACATTGTAGTACCTGAGTAGCGGCACCTTGTTCTTGTCTTCAGGATCGGTGCGGTCTATCCACTTCCAGAATATGACCGGTGAACCCTTCTCGCCCTGCTTGACATTGCCGCCACTCTCTTTGATCTGGTTGAAGGTCAGAAACCACGGCTGTGAATACTGCAATGATGCAAGCAGAAACACATTTATGCCGCGATATTCCTTCTTGGTATTCAGTGACCGGGGCATACTACTGGTGACATTCCATCCTTTCCTCCACGGAACTGTCCCTTTCGTAAGCAGTTCCATGATCCTAGTGTTGATGACATCGTACACGCTGTATGACATAACAATCTCCTCTCTCTGGTTTGATCCACCTCGTAGGTGGTGAAAATGAAATGGCCGATACCTCGTTATTGAGATACCGGCCATAAAATGTGCCAGGAATGAAAACGTTGAAATAACCGGACAACCCTGGCTCGCGAAGCGGAATATCATAACCTCACTGAGGCGGACCCTGCGGAGCCGAAAGAAACAACTTCAACCGAACATGATGATAATGAATCTGATAAACAGGAGATAAGCGGCTTGTTGCTTCTGATGCGCACAACTCCTACTTCGGGGTAGGCTGCTGAAGAGGCGCGCGTCGTCGGGTCTATACCGTAGTATGCTTTTACAGTGCGCGACCCTCACAGGCGCCACTTCTGAAACACTTGATCCAGCAACTCACTACTTGGCTCCTTAACAGCAACAAAAAACAATCAGCTCGAAATCCTATCTGGAGCGGTTATGACCATGTTGCTATCACAACAGAACATGCAGCGCGACGATGAACCCATCACCCACTTGCAATCTGCTCGCGTCATAATTACTGGTGTTATGCGGAGCATGTCCACAACAATGAGATCGATTCCTTCAAGATATGGCTGCAATTCATCCTGATCCTCCTGTCGCGAAAGATCGATCATTCCAGAAGACTGCATATCAGGGGTTACAATCATAAATTTTGCTGTCGGTTCCTTTTCACTGCTGACTGCAATCCGAGCTATACGTTCTTGCAAGGCAACCGCTGGCATTTCACCGTCAAGAAATAATACACCACGAGGCGTTTGAGCTCGCCAACCCAAGAAAGAGCTTCCGCTTGTTACTGCATATGTAAGTCCCAGACTGAAGTGAGTTTTTCCTATGCCACGAGGAGCATAAGCCATTGCCAACCCCTGGCACGGCAACCACGGTGAAAGGATGTTTTCACGAGGTGGAAATTCAAGGGCCATAAAATCAATCGCATTGACAACAGTTATACGCCTTTGGCCTTGCTCTTTCGGTTTCACATCAAATACAGGCGTCCGTAGTATCAGCTCAATTAACCGCTCTTTGTCATTGCCTGGCGATTTTACCCAGTCAACAATATCACCCTTTGTAGCAAGTCCTGGGAGGTCAACAACCTTAATGCTTGCCGCTTTCTCCTGCATGGCTTTGATGATGTTGTCACTATAAATACGACCCGAATCGTCGTTGTCCGGCAAGATAACTAAATCTTTATTTGTTAGGGCTCCGATCATGGCCGGAGTAATAGTAGAGTTCGCCCCGCTGTCAAAACAAGTGCCTACCAACTGCCAGTGTTGCAGAACATCAGCTTTACGTTCCCCCTCACAAATGATAACTGACGATGCCACCGTCACTTCAGGCAAGTGATACAAAACAGGATCACAAGGCCGTCTCCAGTTTCCGGTTGCTGGATCAAAAGGGAGATATTTCTTTGAACGTCCGTTATCACCAGGCTCAAAACGCACTCTCTGATAAAGAAGATTGCCGTCAGCATCGTGGTAATCGTGTCGATCAACCTCTATGGGCTTTATTGATCCATTGTTATCGCCTGGTGTCAACCCTGCCCGCGCAGTCAATGCTTTGATGCTTGCCGGGAAGTCAAGACCATGTACCTTGCCGAATAGGTCGAAAATACTGCCTTTTTCTCCACAAGCGTGGCACTTAAAATAGCCGGTTGTGGGGTTGATTGAAAATGATGCTGCCTGATCGTCATGAAAGGGGCAAAGGCCAGAAAGCTCACGGCCTGTCGGCCTGCAAGAGGGCATCAGTTCTTTGATAAGCGCTGGGAGGTCAAGGCGTTCGATGATCTCTGGTTTAGTTGCCATGATGCACCTCCGATTCAATCCGCAAAATTTCAATTATAAGTTCCGGTAATATTACGTTAAGCTGACGGTCAACAAATGGAGCATCTTCTATCTCAGATAAGTAACACTGTAATCCCAAACGAAGGAGTGGGCTCATCCTAGGAAAATCTTGAATTAAGCGTGGAGTTGTAGTACGATGGGGGCTCGTGGAAACGCTTCCTGTTTCACTTTTCATGCCCCAGCCGTCCTGCTGGGGCTTCTGTTTTTCTATCATGTTACATCCCCCTGCTACACAGAGCGATTACATCAGAATAGCGCCAACAGGTGCAACGGCCCAAATGGATCGGTGCAGGGGCCCTGCCATTTTTGCACCAGTCCCACCAGGTAGACTTTTTTACAGGGATGATTTGCAGAACTTCCTTCAGACGGATGAGGCGGTTGGGGTCAAACGGGGCTTGTTGTGTCGTCATTGGACACCTCCATTCAGATTTGTCTGAAGGTGGCCTATGTAGTTTATTTATTCATTACAGTGCCTTAAAAACATTTACCAGGTAAACAACAATTCTGTCATACTCTTTCGCGCAACAATTTCAGGGTAGAGGTACCTCTATTCCATACCCACGGATATGCAAGGTGCAGCAGTTCTGCAAGTAAACGGTATCGGCTTATATCAGAGAGTAAATAGTTTTTACGATCTGCTTTAGCTTCGTCGATGAGCAATGCCACATCTTTAAGAATGCCAGACCAATAAGGATTTGATGTAAGTTGAGCATATTCCTTGCCGTCCTTTTTCCATCTTGTTCTTTGAAGTCCAAAAAGCCTGATGTATGCCCTTGCTAGTTCAATGGAATCTTTTAAAGCATTGGCACTCGTTTGCAATTCAGTTTTTATAGAACGAGGAAGTGGATACTTTTTATTATCAAGCTGCTTTTGTAGCCATTTTAGATGGAATCCATGCTGTTTAATCAATTCGTTAAGTTGTTTTAGTTGCCCTCTTATCCATTCAAGCTGAAGAAAAGGGCCATGACCTTCCCTCCAGCTTTTCTCGATATTAGTTGGCATCAAAGCGCCTGCAACACGATCAATCAGAACATCAGTAGCCCCAATCAGAATCTTTTTTATTGAGTCTTTATCGACATGTGGGGAAATATCAAATTTAGTGGAAACCACAAATCGTGAGAACCCCTCATAAGTGGCGTCTGAGGTGATTCCGGACTGAGCATTTCCAAGAGCCGGAGGGATATAAGCCCCCTTTTCTTTTAACGAGGTTGCAAGAGATATTGACGCAATGTACTTCAGATCTTGTTCAACCTGTTTCCAGTCTTCTGAAACAATAGCATCATAATCTTTCTTCATAATATCCCTCCGGCTTCCTTATTCTTCTATGCGGCATTCTGATTTATCGGTATAACTTTGGCAACTGCCTTCAACCTGTCAAGGTAGTCAGCCCATAACTGCATCATCTTTTTCCGTTCGGCAAGGTGAGCCGTCCTATTGTAAGCTCTACCGTTCGGATCTTTAACCGCGTGCGCCATTTGGTGCTCAATGAAATCAACACGCTGGTGCAGTATTTCATCAAGCATGGTTCTCGCTGTAGCTCTAAACCCATGAGGGGTCATTTCATCTTTGGTGTAGCCCATCCGGCGTAATGCAGCAATCAAAGCATTCTCACTCATGCAACGTAATGGAGAACGATGACAGGGGAAAACATATTTTCCGTTCCCAGTAAGAAGTTGCAGCTCTTTTAGAATATCTACAGCCTGCTTTGATAGCGGAACGATATGATGTGTATCGGTTTTGGAAATGTAATATCTCCATTCCGCATCTTCAAAATTGATAGCTGACCATTCTGCCGCTCTCAATTCTCCCGGCCGAACAAAAAACATTGGAGCAAGTTTTAAAGCACATTTGACAACATAAGAGCCCTCAAATCCATCTATCGCACGTAGAAGCGGTGCCACATCCTTTGGATCAGTCAATGCGGCATGATGGCCCGCCATTCGTTTAGGTAATATATCCTTCATGTCATCTACAGGATTGGTCTCAATTTTATTATTATTAAGGGCATAACGAAGAATTTGCCGACAGTACAGTTTTATCCGATCCGCCGTTTCAATAGTGCCCCTAGCGGCAACTTTTTCCATAAGGCATTTTACATCACTGCGGGTTATCGTGGTAACTGCTCGGCTGCCAAAGGCAGGATATACATCGCGCTCTAAGCGACTTGTTATTGTTTTGATATGACTGTCACTCCACTGCGGCGAATTTTTCTCTAACCATTCCTTGGCAACCTTTTCAAATGTGTCTGCTTCTATTTCTGACTGAATCTGTTCTTGGGCTTTTTGTGCTTTAACAGCAGCACTAGGATCAATATCATTGGCTAAAAGTGAACGTGCATCTTTTCGTTCATCACGTGCTTTTGAAAGAGAAATCTCAGGGTATGAGCCAAAAGAAAGGGTTTTTCTTTTTCCACCATAGCTGTAATCGAGACGCCACAGCTTACCACCACTGGGAGTAACCAATAAATATAGCCCACCGCCGTCTGTAAGTTTGTATGCTGTGCTTTTGGGTTTTGAGTTTTTTACTTGTAGATCAGAAAGGGGCACAATCCTCTTAGGCATGGAATCCTCCTTTTTACGGTATCCATTTTTGCGGTATAGGGGCATACCGTAACAAATACCGTTAAACATTGTGGATCATACCGTATCAAATCAGATCGCCGTGGACAAGAGAAAACAAAAAAGCCTTGATTTCTCAAGGCTTTCTGTACTTAACCGGACTGTGCCGGATTAGTTGTTGGCGTCCCCTACCGGATTTGAACCGGTGTCGCCGCCGTGAAAGGGCGGTGTCCTGGGCCGGGCTAGACGAAGGGGACGTATGATCCTGCCACGCCGTTCCATTTAAGGAATCATGCCCAATGAAGCGAGGAAGGATGAGTTTTATACCCAACTATTTTATGTAAGTCAATTCTTTTTTACTCGGCGGTGTATTTTCTCGCCTGATGCGGTTCGGTTAACGGGGGTACCAGCGCCTGAC
>JANXZX010000085.1 GCA_025355325.1 Geobacteraceae bacterium | reverse complement strand
GTGCCATGAACTCAGAATGTTACTCGTGGCAACCTCCCCCACCCCCTAACCCCCTCCCGCAAGGGGCGGGGGGATAATAAGCATTTACTGCCGGAAGATGCCGTACTTTCTCATCCGGGCGCGAAGGGTGCTGGCATTGAGGCCGAGGAGCACGGCGGCGCCGCTTTTTCCCTCGATGCGCCAGCCGGTTTTCTGGAGCACCTGGATGATGTGGTCGTGTTCCAGTTCGACGAGGGCTTTGATGTTCTCACCTGCGGTTGTGTCATCGGCTTTCCGGAATGTATCGAAGCGATCCAGTACCTGTAATGCACGCCCCTGGCTGATGATAACCGCCCGCTCGATAACGCTTTCCAACTCCCGCACGTTGCCGGGCCAGTGGTGTTCCTGAAGCGTATTGAGGGTCTCTTTCGACACGGCATCAATCTTCTTGCCGATTTTGGTATTGAATTTGGCGACAAAATGATTGACGAGCAGCGGAATATCCTCTTTGCGCTGCCGGAGCGGCGGCATCGTGATGGGGAAGACATTGAGCCGGTAGTACAGGTCTTCACGGAATTTACCGTTTTTGACCTCTTCACCCAGATTCCGGTTGGTGGCCGCGATGATTCTGACATCGGTCTTGATAGTGCGGGGGCTGCCCAGACGCTCAAACTCGCCGTCCTGAATGACCCGCAGCAGTTTGCACTGCAGTTCCAGCGGCAGTTCGCCTATTTCGTCGAGGAAAATGGTGCCACCGTCGGCCAGTTCGAATCGCCCGATCTGACGGGCATCCGACCCGGTAAACGCTCCCCGCTCCCGGCCGAAGAGTTCGCTTTCCACCAGAGTCGCCGGCAGGGTCGTGCAGTTGACCGTTATCAGCGGCCGCCCTTTGCGGCTGCTTCGGCTGTGGATGGCGCGCGCCACCACACCCTTGCCGGTGCCGGTTTCGCCGAGGAGCAGAACCGTTGCATTCATCGGCGCCACCTGTTCGACGTGGGAAAATACCCGTGAGAGAACATCACTTTGGCCTACGATCTCGCCGAAGTTGTAGCGCTGGTTAACTTCCTGCTGCAGGTAGACATTCTCCTCCTGAAGCCGGTCCTTCAATTGCTTTATTTCCGCGTAGGTACTCTGAAGTGACTGTTCCGCCTGTTTGCGCACTTCAATTTCCTGCGTAAGCTGACTGTTCGATCTGGTCAGGTCTTCGGTCCGCTTCTGGACCGTCAGCTCCAGAGTTCTGCTGTAATTGGCGAGTTTTTTGTACAGCAGCCGCACTTCCAGGTTGTTGTGGATCCGCGTTTTTACTTCAACCAGATCAAACGGCTTGGCGACAAAATCCCGTGCGCCGGTCTGCAGCGCGCGAATCTTATGCCCTGGTTGGGCGGTGATTACTAGAACCGGAAGATAATCGTCCGTATGAATCGATTTAAGCGTTTCCATCACCTGAAAACCATCCATGACCGGCATCTGCAGATCGAGCAGGATCAGGTCGTAGCCGTTTTTCTGATGGAGCGCGCAGACCTCTTCAGGGTTGGTCGTTGAGGTAACGTTCGTATATCCGGCTTCAAGCAGCAACTGCTCAAGAAGCATGATATTGGACTCCTTATCGTCAACGATCAGGATGGAAGCTTTAAGAATCTCGGTCGTGGTAATCAGCATATACGTTCCTTTATACGTGGCAATCTCTTGAATTATCCTAAAAAAAGTATTTGAAACACAGAGCAACTGAGCAACTGAGCAAAAACAAAGAAGAATTCAGGTTGAAACCAGAAATAATAACTCACCATTTTGGTTATGCCAGTTGTTAATGTAACGGTTTGATTCCTCTGTTGCTCAGTTGCTCTGTGGTTCTTTAACTGCCGATTTTAGGATTATTTCAAATCAGTTTTGGTCTTTGCATATTTCAGTGCGATATCCAGCGTATTCATAAACTCGCTGACCTTTATCGGTTTGGTGAGGTAGCGAAAGAACCCCGCCTCAAGCCCCTTTTCGATATCGCGCGGTATCGCATTGGCGCTGAGCGCAATTACCGGGATGTGCGCTGTTGCTTCGTCTGCAACCAGGATTTTCATCGCGTCGATACCGCTTATGCCCGGCAGATGAATATCCATCAGAATGACATCCGGCAGGGAGGTTCGTGCCAGTTCGATGCCGCTCTTGCCATTCAGGGCACTCAGCAGGTGAATATCGGGGCGGCGCGCAATGATATCCTCCACCAGCATCAGATTGGCAGGATTGTCCTCGACGTAGAGCAGGGTGTACAACGGTTTGTCGCCTTCTGTGTATGCCACTGTCGTTGCCGTGAGATTGTCCTTGTGGGTCGAAATCTGCGGTTCTGTCGTCAAGTTGAGTTCGATCCAGAATTCACACCCTTCCCCGACGGTACTTTCTACGCCGATGCATCCTCCCATCCATTCAACCAAACGCTTGCACACTACCAGGCCGATGCCGGTGCCCTGCTCGGAGTTAGCCTCCTGACCCAGGCGATTGAACGGTTGAAACAGCTTCGCCTGCTGTTCCGGGGCCAGCCCTTCTCCGGTATCCCTGACGCTGATGCGGATCGAATCCGTACCGTTAATGGTGCTACTTACAACCACCGATCCGCCGATCCTGTTATATTTTATCGCGTTTGAAAGAAGGTTGATGAGAACCTGCTTCACCCGTGTCCGGTCGGCTTTGACAAAACAGGTCGATTCAAAATGGACAAAGGTCACACTGATGCCGCGCTTTTTTGCCTGCGGTTCAATCATGTTTTCGCATTCGTACATGATTTCCGACAGGGATATCGATTCGAGGGACATCGAGAGCTTACCCGATTCAATCACCGCAAGATCTAGGATCTCGTTGATCAGCTCCAGGAGATACCAGCCCGCCTTGAGAATCTGTTCGATACTCCGTTTTTGGGCGGGTGTCGGCGGCGGTACGCCTGATTCGAGGAGTTGGCCAAAGCCAAGAATTGCACTGAGCGGAGTACGCAGCTCATGGCTCATGCTGGAAAGGAAATCGGATTTGGCGAGGTTGGCTTTTTCCGCCACGGACTTGGCGCTCTCCAGCTCGGTATTCTTGTCCTGCAGTACCTGTTCAAGCCTTACCCGCTCAGCTTCAATCTGCTTGCGCGCGGTGTTGTCAGTGCCGATCAGCAGATAACCGATGATGGCATTCTGAGCATCGCGCAGAGCCGTGACCGATACGACCGCCGGGAATCGGCTGCCGTCTTTGCGGATATAGGTCAGTTCGTAAATATCCTCAATTCCGCGCGACGCCTTGAATACCAATGCCTCGAAACCGGG
>JANXZX010000062.1 GCA_025355325.1 Geobacteraceae bacterium | reverse complement strand
TGAGTGGCTTTTCCGAGTCCGACCGGGTCAGGGAGGCCCAGGAGTTGGGCGCCGGCGCCTATGTCAGGAAACCCTATGTCCTGGAGCGCCTCGGCATGGCGGTAAGGAAAGAACTGGACAGGAAATAGGAGGAGCGTATTTGAATAAGGGATTGGGGACTACAAAACCGGGCAATCGCAACTTAGAATAAGGAGTGTGACTTATGCCATTTAACGAAACATATTTCGCCTCTCCAGGCAGGGTTGCTGAGGAGCTGCTGAACGACCAGAGTCAGGCAATCAAGAATGCTGATTTTGTGGCAACGCTACTGGATGCCATGCCGACCCTCGCCATGATCCTGAACGAGCAGCGCCAGATCGTGGCGGTCAACAAACGCTTGTTACAAGCTTTTGGAATAGAAGATGCCGACCTTCTTATCGGGCGGCGACCAGGAGAAGCACTGGGGTGCATCCATTTCACACATGGTCCGGACGGCTGCGGGACCGCGCCTAACTGTTCGGTCTGCGGCGCTGTCAGAGCGATTCTGGACAGCCAGGAAAGCGGCAAGCAGGTGTCCGGTGAATGCCGTGTCATGCTGAGCAGTCAAGGGGGAACCGCTCTTGACATGGAGGCCACGGCATCTCCATTGCAGGTGGTCGGGAGATACTTTACGGTGCTCGCACTCAAGGACATTAGCGCCGAGAAGCGCAAACAGGTTATGGAACGGCTTTTTTTCCACGATATCATCAATACGGCCGGTGGGATTCGGGGGTTGGCCTGCCTGCTTGTGGAAAAAGAACTCTCAGAAGATACGGAGGGCCAATATAAAAGCCTAATGATGATCCTGTCCGACAATCTGATCGATGAGATCAAACACCAGCGCAGATTGATTGCCGCTGAGCAGGGTGAATACGTACCTCAGTATGAAGAGGTGGACCTGTGCCAGATGCTACAGGAGATTTGCGATTTATACAGACAGCATGAGCGTGTGCCCGGCAGACGCATAGAACTTGTACCGGGGGGAACCTGCCTGGTGCGTACGGATCCTCCGGTGCTGCGGAGAATTGTCGGTAACATGGTAATGAACGGTATGGAGGCAAGCCCCAGGGGGGCGTCGGTCCTGCTCAGATGCCACATTTCACCGGAATTGCTGCGGATTGAAGTAAGTAACCCCGGCGAGATGCCGCCGGATGTCCAACTGAAAGTGTTTAATCGTTCGTTTAGCAGCAAAGCGGCAACGGGGCGCGGCATTGGAACCTACAGTATGAAACTGTTCGGAGAGCGCTATCTTGGCGGCAAAGTAGGTTTCTCATGTGAACGCGGGCGGACTGCATTTTTCATCGAGCTGGCACGAGGAGCCGGAGCAGATCACCCGTACTATCAAGGTCATGAATAGTCACGGGATTAATACATCCGAGACGGAGGTTCGGATATGATCATTTTTGGGCGATATATCAGAAGACCTTTTCCTGTCGCTTCCATCCAAGTTTACAATACGATAATGAGAATGGCTATCGTTTCGGTCTTATTCATCAGTATAATTCTCATCCTGCCTGCAGGCATGTCTCAAGCCCGCGATATGGCGGCAGTTCAGCAATTATATTCGTCAGAGATTCCAACGAAACCTGTGAAAACGATTATCGTGGGGAATTACTATCCATACACATTTGTGAATGAAAAAGGAATCCCTGATGGTTTCAGCGTTGATATTGCCAAGGCCGTAACCAGCGTTATGGATCTCAAACTTGAAATCAGTGTTGATACCTGGGAGAACGCAACAAAGGCGCTGACAAGCGAAAAGATCGATCTACTCCCGATGATGGCTGCTTCCCCGGAAAGAAATAAAATATTTTATTTTTCTGTCCCCCATACTATCGCCTACGATGCGATATTTTTACGAAGCGGGGCACAAAGAGTTAGATCCTTGAATGACTTGGTCGGTAAAACCGTCATTGTGATGAATAAGGATGCCGCCCATGATTATCTCTTGTCAAGCGGAATGGCAGCGAGAATGAAGTTATTGCTTGTCGACAGTCTGCCCGATGCGCTCCGGGCCCTGGCAGCGGGTAAGGGAGACGCAGCCCTGATGCCGAAGCTGGTGGGCCTGATTGTCATGAAAAACCTGAAGCTTACCGGTCTCGATCCCTTTCCCGTCGTTGTAGATGCATATAATAGACCTTTTTGCTTTGCCGTAAAAGACGGGAATCAGGCGTTGCTGGAACGTCTTACCCAAGGTTTGAGTATCATCAAATCTACTGGTCAGTATCAAGATATATATGAGAAATGGTTTGGGGCTTTGGAACCGCACGGTTTGCCCTGGGGAACTGTCATCAAATCCATTTTTGTTATTGTTGTCGTTTTTTTACTGGTTGCCTTGGGGCTTATTCTTTGGACTTTATCCCTCCGGAAGCAAGTGGCAGTGCGAACGAACAATCTTGAAGCGGAGATTCAGGACCGCAAGCAGGCGGAGGAGGCATTGCAGGAAAGTGAGGAGCGGTTTAGATTAGCTTATTCGACGAGTCCAGATGCGATCAATATCAATCGCATGAGCGACGGTTTGTATGTGGATATCAATGAAGGGTTCACGCGACTGACCGGTTTTACCCGAGAGGATGTCATAGGCAGGACTTCTCTGGAAATCAATATCTGGTGCAATCCGGCAGACCGGCAGAAACTGGTAGCTGGATTGATAGAAAATGGATACTGCGAAAACCTTGAGGCCAAGTTCTGCCGAAAGGACGGTTCGGTAACCACGGCCCTAATGTCAGCCAAAATAATGGTTCTGCAAGATATTCCGCATATTATATCCACCACTCGTGATATCTCGGACCGCAAACAAGCCGAAGAAGATAAACGGATCCTGGAAGAACGCCTGCAACAGGCCGATAAAATGGAAGCTATTGGCACACTTGCCGGCGGCATTGCCCATGACTTCAATAATTTGCTTATGGGAATCCAGGGCTATGCATCCATGACCTTACTGAACATTGATCCCTCTAGTCCTAATTATGAAAGACTAAAGAGAATAGAAGAACAAGTACAAAGCGGAGCAGATCTAACCTCCCAACTTCTGGGATTTGCCAGAGGCGGAAGATACGAAATAAAACCATCAAACATCAACGAAATAATTGAAAAGACCTC
>JANXZX010000051.1 GCA_025355325.1 Geobacteraceae bacterium | reverse complement strand
TGCGCACGGGCATCTGCGGCTGCATCCCCGACACAGTCTGCTGCAGCTCCTGCACCACGCCCATCGCCTGCCGCAGCTGGTTCATCGGGTTCGGCGCCTCGGGTCCCTGCGCCTGCAGACGAATCTGGATGGAGCTGGGAGGCAGCTGGTCCTTGTTCGTGCGCGGGTCCACCGGGTAGGCGATGTATTCGGTGAAGTCGCCATCCTCGTTGGAGAACTTCGGGTCGACGTACTCGCGGATGAACGCCTCCAACTTCATGTCGCCGATTTCCTCCAACGTGAAGTCGTCGATGAGTTCGCGCTTGCCCATCTCGTTGCGCTTGTAGAGGCGAATCTTCTCCGGGCGCGGCAGCAGGTTCTTCAGCGCGGCGGAGCGAACACCACCAGCAGGGTCGGCGCGAGCGTGCCCACGCCGCTGAGCCGGAGCCTGCACGTACTGGATGCGCGTCACCGGGGGCGGGCGCACGCGGCGCGGAGGAGGGGGAGGAGCCAGCTCTTCTTCCTCGACTTCGTCAGTTGGTTCCTCACCTTCCTGCTGCTCTTCGTCCGTCTCGTCGAACTGCTCTTCCTGCTCTTCGGGGGGCTGCGGACGCTGGGCCATCTGTTCCTCATCAGGTGCTTCGGTGGGGGGTGGTGGAGCAGTCACGACGTTGAGCACGCGTTCAGGCGTGGTCGGCTTGGGCTCCGGCTTCTTCGGCTTCTTCGACTCGGCGATGGTGGCGACGACGTCTTCCCACTTCGCGTCGACCTTCTCGGGCGCGGGCTTGTGACTCTGCTTCAACAGCTCTTCCGCCATCGTGAGGCACGCCTCGCCCTGCTTGTTGAGGGTGCCGTCAGCGCGCTTGTGCACGGAGAGGGTATCGGCGAAGAGCGCGATGGTTTCTTCGAGGGGAGCATCCCCGGGCAGCGTCCGCCCGTCAGCCCACTCGACGAACTCAGCGGCCCCGCGACGACGTGCGGTGACCGCAGCACCCTGCCCGCGCAGGCTCTTCTTCACCCCGTCGAGGATGAGGGCCCAGTGGCCCATGTTCTTACTTCGCGGCGCCATCGGCGGAGGGCTCAGCGGGGAGGGTGCCATCAGCTGCGAGCGCGACGGCGCCCGGAGCGCGAACCGCAGAGTCCGCTTCCTTCAGCGCCTGCACAGCCTGCTCGACGATGTTGGCCGAGCCCACCTCGATGCGGTCGCGGCGCGCACGTTCCTCCTGCGCCTCCTTCTCCTGCTGTTCAGGGTTGAAGCCCTGCGAACGGAGGAACGCCTCCTGCGCGGCGAGCATGTCCTCGGGCTGCATCTCGGTGTAGCCGCCACCGATGTGGCCGGCCGAGTTGAACTGGTCGAGGACCGCGTCGCTGATACCCCGGTTGCCGCGCTGGGATTCGTTGCGGAAGAGCCCGAGCACCATGCCGCGCGACTGGTACATGCGGAGCTGCGCTTGCGGATGCCGACGCTGCAGTTCGGTGACCGCCTCCATGGTGAGGTCATTCTTGTCGAGCAGCAGGGGGACCTCGATGTTGTACCCGCGCTGGAGGAAGGCCCAGAGCTGCTTGGCCGCTTCCTTCACCTGCTGCTTTCGCTTCCAACCGTCGAACATTCCCATGCGGCGCACCGTAACTCACGGCGCCCCGAACGCCAATGGCGCCGTTGTGTTGCTCGCAGTTTTGCGTGAAGCAGTACCTTCTAGCCCATGACCTTCCTGTCCCGGCTTCGCGTCCTCCCCGTTTTCCTGTTCGTCACCCTCTTCCTCCCGATGCTCGCCTTCGCGCAGGAGGTGGCCGGGGCTCCGGTTCCGGTACCGTCGACGACCGGGCTCTCGCTGCTCCCGTTCGACGCGACGGACCCTGCTTCCGTGGCGAAGATGCTGATGGACGCGCTGGTGCACAAGCAGTGGGGCATCGTCGTTTCACTCGTCATCACCGTCGCCATCGCGATGCTGCGCAAGTTCACGCCCGAGGAAAGTAAGTTCGGTCTGTGGATGCGCTCGAAGCTCGGCGCGCTCATCCTGAACTTCGGTTTCACGCTCGGCTCCGCCTTCGTGACGCTCTTCCTCGCTGGGGGTTCCATCTCCCTCGAACTCATCCTCAAAGCAGTGACCGTGGCTTTGACCGCGAGTGGCGGCTGGAGCATGTTCAAAGCTCTGTCTGAAGCGATTCAGGAGAAGAAGGCGCAGGCTGCTGGAGTCGCCGCCGAGGCCGACCCCAAGAAGACCATCAACCTGTGAACGCGCTTGCCCTGCTCATGATGCTCGCTGCTGCCCCTGATGGGGGCGTCAGCGGCACAGGCATCGCTGACTCCATCTTCATGGCACCGCCAAGCTCGGACGCAGGCGTGGTGGTCTATGCCCCGTTCAAGGACCCGCTCTACTCCGTGTGCCCCGACGCGCCTGAAGCGCAAGAGCTGGACGGCGGCGCCTTGCTGCTCCCGCCTCTTCGAGCTACGCGCGTCTCGTGCCTGATGGCCACGTGCGAAGACGACCGGCTGTCGCGCAAGAAGGGTGACGAAATCAAGCCGCCGCCTGCGTGGTGGGTGACCGCCATCTCGGCTGCGGTGCTCGTCGGCGCCGGTATGTTCACGGTTGGCCGCTTCACCGCACCAGCTACGGCGCCGCCTTCACCCGGACCGTGAACCGCGTGAGCACGCGAAGCGGTCAGCGGACCTTGCCTTTGAAGAACAGCTCGAAGGCATCGTCCAGCAGGTCCTTCGCCACCTGCTTGCCGACGGTAGCCGCGAAGGCCCCAGCGTCGACGTCGGGCTCCACCATCGGACGCCCGGCTCCGCTGTCGGCCGGGAGCTTGCCCTTCTTTCGCCGGGGCAGCCGCACCTTCGCCACGACGTGAAGTTTCCCCTGCCCGGGGCAGACCTTCGAGTGAGCCGCCATCCACGGGCTCAAGCTCAGGTAGTCCTCAGGCAGGGTCATCGACACCGTGCACCCACTGCAGATGGTGAAGCGCATCATCGTGAGCGCGGTGTAGCGCAGGTGACGCGCTGACTACCAGTGGTTCTTCAGCGTGCCGGCCTCGCCCAACTGCCCCGAGGCAGCTTGCGACACCAGCCCGAGGAACGAGTTGAGCGCAGCCGTGTCGGACGGGTAGCGCGCCACCAGCTCGGATGCGGCGTTCCACATCACCTGCTTGAGCGCCTGCTTGTCGACGAAGCGCTGATACGGACGCAGGTAGGAGGAGAACGCGTCCGCCGTCTCTTCGGCGATGGCAGCCGCCTTTTGCTGGTCTCCGTGCACGCTCATGCGGACCGCGACGCTCATGCCCATGATGCCGGTGAGCACCTCCTCGGTGCGCGACGTCTCGGGCAGCAGCTCGCTGCCGAACTCGGACCAGAACATCTGCGCGGCTGGGCCCAGCTCGTTGAGGAACTCCTGCGTCGCCAGACGGATGTTCGTGTTGCGCTCCAACTGCTGGCTGTTGGACTGCAGCGGGTAGTTCAACGCGAGCACGGCGTGCGTACCTTCGTGCGTCGAAATCATCTTGCGATCCGCGAAGCACACAGGAGTTGTCGCG
>JANXZX010000135.1 GCA_025355325.1 Geobacteraceae bacterium | reverse complement strand
TGGTCCGAGTAGCAGAATATTACTCTTCTGCATTACTACGTCACCCGGCTTTCCGCCGGATTCGATGCGTTTGTAATGGTTATAAACCGCAACGGAGAGGACTTTCTTGGCCATTTCCTGACCAATGACATACTCGTCCAGAATGTCTTTTATTTCGCGTGGCTTGGGGAGTTTTTTGAGATCCGGACCAGTGGTTTCTTCAAGTTTCATTTCTTCTGCAATGATGTCATTACAAAGCTCAATGCATTCGTCACAGATAAAAACGGCAGGTCCGGCTATAAGCTTTTTTACATCTTCCTGGCTCTTACCGCAGAAAGAGCAGATCAGATGCTCCTGAGCTGTTTCTCTTCGACTCATAGTGTTTCTCCAGTGAGTGGTTTACGCGTAAAAATGGCGTCTATTAAACCATACTCTTTTGCATCATCGGCGGACATAAAAAAGTCACGTTCAGTGTCTGCTTCAACTTTCTCTTTTTGCTGACCTGACAATTCGGCAAGGATTCCGTTCAACTCATCTTTCATGCGAAGAATTTCTTTGGCATGAATACTAATATCAGTTGCCTGCCCTTGAAAGCCTCCCAGAGGTTGATGGATCATAATTCTTGAGTGGCTGAGGCTGTACCGTTTTCCCTTTTCACCGGCTGTCAACAGAATTGCTCCCATTGATGCCGCCTGCCCGACGCAAATGGTAGACACTGGAGCCTTGATATAGCGCATGGTGTCAAATATAGCCATGCCTGCGGTGACAACGCCTCCAGGAGAATTGATATACAGGTGGATATCCTTATCCGGATCTTCCGCTTCCAGGAACAGCAGCTGGGCGATGATAAGATTGGCCACATTGTCGTCTATTGCGCCGCCAAGAAAAATTATACGTTCTTTGAGCAGGCGGGAATAAATATCATAGGCCCGTTCGCCTCTTCCGCTTTGCTCAACAACCATCGGGATATACATGTAGTGCTCCTTAGGCTGTTTTAAGCTGCTCAGCGTCAACGTCGGTTACAACGGCCTGGCTGATCAGTAAGGAAATTGCCTTGTCTTCTTTGATTTCCGAGATAATCGAATTTTTGGCATTCTGGTTGGATGAGTAATATTGTTTGATGCGATCAAGCATTTCCGGATTGCTGGCGGCAATCTTTTCGTAGTGGGCAGTCAAATCCTCATCGGATACGGAAATATTTTCCTTTTCCACCAAAGCCATCAGCAGCAGGCCGCCCTTGACTTTGTCAATAGCGTCCTCACGGAAACGGGCGCGAAATCCTTCTGCGTCAAGTCCCATCATTTCAAGCGACATTTGCTGGCTCTTCAGGCGGTTCTTCAGGTTCTCGAACATAAAGTCCAGCTGACGCTTAACCATCGATTCCGGAACGTCCAGCGGATTCTTCTTGATAAGGGCCTGGATTACGCGCTCTTTAAGCTCGTTTTCGATACGATCCTGTTCATTTTTTTCTTGGTATTCCGTCATCTTCGTGCGCAACTCTTCCATTGTGTCATATTCACCAAACTGCTGAGCAAAATCATCATCCAGTTCAGGTAGTTCCTTGCGCTTTATTTCTTTCACCGTAACGGCAAAAAGCCCGCGTGATTGTGGCTCATCATTCTCACCAGTCGTCGGAAGGTCAAGAGTAAATTCCTTGGCATCTCCGGTTTTTAATCCGATTAACTGCTCTTCAAAGCCTGGCAGAAGACGACCTGAACCAACTTCAACCTCAGCCGTCTGGAGACCGCTGGTATCTTCAGGGGAGGCTTCAGCTGTAATTGTATATTCGATAGAAACGACATGGCCATTTTCAACGACTGCGCCATCTTCAAGCGGAATCATCTGTGCCATATTTTCCTGCATGCGCTTCAGCTCGCCGTCAACGCTTTCCGGTTTGGCAGCATAAATTTCTCTGTTTACTGCAAGACCGGTATATTCATTCAGCAATATCTGAGGCATAACTTCAATTATGGCGCTGTATTTGAACGGAGATCCCGCTTCAAGAATGTCGCTCTCAATAGTGGGAGAATCAATCGGCTCAACCTTGTGGTCATCCAGTGCCTTGTAAAGTGTCTGCTGATAGAGGCGACGCATGACATCATCGCGCATGGCATCACTGTAGGTGCGTTTGATCAGCTGCATTGGAGCTTTTCCGGGACGGAATCCCTGGATCTTGGCTTTTTTCTGGATTTCTGCAAATGCCTTGTTGATCTCTTCATCAACCCGCTCAACAGGAATTTCAATCGTAACCTTTTTTTGAACCGAACTGATATCTTCAACGTGAACCTGCATGATGGCTATCCTCTTCTAAAGTGAAATATAATGTTTGCATGTGAAAAACATCGAAACAAACATTGGGAAATTTGGTTGGTGCGAGAGAGGAGACTTGAACTCCTATACCTTACGGTGCCAGATCCTAAGTCTGGTGCGTCTGCCAATTCCGCCACTCTCGCATCTGTCTTGAACCATGAAACGATCGATCATGGTCATTGTATGCCGGGATAAAAAGATTTACAAAGATAGGTGATAATCAGTGATTGGTCAAGAAATTATTGAAAAAAATGCGGTATACGTCTTTCGTTTGCTAGCCGCCAGCCAACTTTACCTTAAAACCGCGAGCCTGTAGTTCTGCCGACAATGCATCCCGGTGATCCCCCTGGATTTCGATAATACCATCTTTAATGGTGCCGCCGCAGCCGCACTTTTTCTTAAGTACGCCTGCCAGATCTTTGATTTCCTGGGCGGTAAGCGGGATGCCGCTGATGACAATTACCGTGCCGCCACCGCGACCCTTGACTTCACGGCGCAGTCGAACAAAGCCGTCACTTTTCTGCGCCGCCGTCTTATTGCCTGAGGAGTTTTGTTTGACTCGTCCCGTTTCGGTAGAGTAGACGAGAGTACTGTTTGAATCCTTTTTCATTTTCCCCAATCCCTTGAATATCTGAAATCACGGTCTATGGTCCGGTTTGACACTTTGGCGATGACCGGAAGGCGCCGTTTGAAATGAGAATTCTGGATCTTTGCATAAATGGCATCGATAAACTCGCCATCGAAGCCCGCAGAGACCAGTTCCGGTTTCGTCAGGCGTTGATCGACCATGCGATATAGGAGTTCGTCAACGCTCCTGTATGAGAATCCAAGCTCCTCTTCATCAGTCTGTCCGGCCCAGAGATCGGCGGACGGCTGTTTATCGATGACTTCAGCCGGTACTCCCATTGCAGCCGAAAGCTGCCAAACCTGACTTTTGTAAATATCGCCAATCGGATTGAGCGCCGACGCCATATCTCCGTAAAGGGTGCCATACCCCAACAGCAGCTCGGTTTTGTTGCTGGTGCCGAGCACCAGTGCGCGCAACAGTGCCGAATGGTCAAACAGGATGGTCATTCGCTCACGGGCCATTTTGTTGCCGCGTCGCATATTGTCGGCATCCGGGAACGTGGTGAAATAGGCATCCACCATCGGCGTTATCGGCACTATCGAATAATTGATGCCGCAGGCGTCTGCCACCAGGCGGGCATGCGCCTCACTTTCCGGGTTGCTGCTTTTGTACGGCATGCAGATGGCATGGACATTTTCGGGGCCGAGGGCCTCGGCGGCGATAAAGGCCACCAGCGCCGAGTCGATACCGCCAGAAAGGCCAAGCACGACCTTGCTGACGCCGACTTTGCGTACTTCATCTCTGACAAAGCCGACCAGAAGTTTTCTCAATAGTTCCGTATTAGCAATTAATCCGGCCATCAGCGCCCCCTTTTGTGGGCGATGCGGCCCAGTTCCTGCATTGTCACAAACAGGTTTTCATCACGCATCATCGGTGAAAAAATGCGTTCCCGGCGGAGCGCTCCCTCGTCAACCCGTGCCGTTACGAAATCCTCCTCCAAAAGTGCACCCCGGACAACCGACTCACCGGATGGTGCGATATATTCCGAACCGCCCCAGAAGTTGACGCCATCTTCAAAGCCGACCCGGTTGCAGTACAGAACCCGGCAGTTGAGAAACATGGCGGTGGTGGAGGTAAGTTTCTGCCAGGCCGAGGCTGAGCCGAGCGTGTCGCCGTCAATACCGCGAGCGGGACTGCTGGAGAGACAAATCAATGTTGTTGCGCCATCCATCGCGAGAATATAGGAGGCTGACAGGTGCCACATATCTTCGCAGATCAGCAAGCCAACCCGCCCGAATTTTGTGTCAAATGCCCGGAAGGATTCTCCTCGCGCCAGATAGCGCTGTTCATCAAACAGGCCGTAGGTCGGCAGATACACTTTGCGGTGCAGATGTTTTATCGCGCCGTCTTCAAGATACAGCGCCGAGTTGTGGAAAAGATAATCGGCGGTTTCTTCGACAAAGCCGATGGCGATGGAAATTCCACGCGAAAGTTCTATCAGGCGTTGAATCTCCGGAGAATCAATCCGCCGCGCCACTTCAGGAACGAGGTCTTTCAGGAAATAACCGGACAGCGCAAGTTCCGGAAAGACGATCAGATCCGCTCCGGCGTCCCGTGCTTTGGTAATCTTCTTCTCTATGGTCGCCAGATTGTCGGCAACGCAGCCAAGTTTTGGTTTTATTTGAGCCAGAATTAAGGTGAAATCCATGGTGACTCCTTCTGCTGAAATACGTTACCTGAAACGAACCTGATTTTCCATCCCCAAAACCTCTATAATAGCCGAATAGACTCGACTCATGGTTGTTTCGTTAAGTAGGAGTAATGGCCCTTCAATAAACCGTTTGTTGTCAATTGCTCGAAGCTGATCCAGCAGTAGGTCAGAATCCTTTTTTAGTTTGCCGTCGGCAGAAATTCTTAAACGTAGTGGCTCGGCATCCTCAACAAGATTCGTTGTAAGTGGGATAATCAAGGTTGATGGATGGTCGGCATCCAGCAGAGCCTGATTTTGGAAAATCAGAGCCGGTCTGATTTTACCCGGTTCTGTTCCTTTGCCCGGATTAAGGTTTGCAAGCCATATTTCCCCGTGCTTACGCATTGGGTGCATCCTCAATAGCGCTGAACTCGGCATTGACTTTCATGCTTTCCGCCCGTACCTTCAGACTGGTTTCCATGAGCCGTGTTCTGCGCTGCTGGGCTGCGACTGTCATGTTCATCTGTTCCAAAGCTTTTCTCACATACTCGGCCCTTGGAATGTGCAACTGTTTGGCAAAATCATCAACGTTGTGCAGCAGTTCGTCGGGAAGTCGCAACGATAACGAAGTCATGATGTAACTCCTTTTGAAATTATTTATGTATTACAAATTTAAATACTAATGCAAGTACATATACAAAGTCAATTTATTGCAACAGTAAGTTCTCAATATCCCAAATCAAAAGCGTTTACTATGTGCTCTATCTTATGTTGACCATCATTTGAGAGCAGAATTGCGATGACGTCAAACCGGGCGTTGGTGTCATGCAGCCGGTTTTTGGAGAGCCAGGTCAGCGCCGCTTTGGAAATCTGGCGCTGCTTGAACGGGGTCACGGCCAATTGCGGTACGCCGTATGAAAGCCCCCGGCGGGCTTTTACTTCGATAAAAACGAGACTTTTGTCCTCCGGAGCCCGGGCAATAATGTCAACTTCGCCCCCCTTGCAGCGGAAGTTGCGCTCCAGAATCCGGTAGCTGTTCGCCACCAGAAAATTGGTTGCCACTTCTTCGCCTAACTCGCCGGTGCCTTTGTTGCCGCTCGGAGCGGGGGAGGGGACTGGTTTGTTCCAGCCGAACAGATTCACGGTTGCCCATCCAGAAACGTGGCATCATCAAAACAGCCGTTCATATTCAAGCCGCGAATACGATAGTACTTTTCCAGTTCCTCCTCAAAACGTATCCTGTCCAAAGGATGGATGTCAATGCCGTCGCCACTGCTCCCTGACTCGGTAAAGAACCGCTCCGGCAGCATGTCATCGCTGCGGGAAAATCCGTTGGCGCAGTTGTAATACCGTTCGGTAAGTACGATCCGTCTGCCGATCTCTTTAAGGCGCTGCGGCGAATAGTGTACTCCTGTGACGGCGGTCAGTAGTTCGGCGTATTCCTCCAGACTGGCGCCGAAGAAAGCGAACTTGCAGGCTACTATAGAATCTACGGCGGCGTTGGTGTCTTCGGCGATACTGATGATGCGGGCCTTGCCGGAGAACGAAAAGCGGTCGGTCGGAACCGGCTTGCGCAGGATTTCATGGGAAATGGGGTAGGCGCGCAGGTGGCAGCCGCCCCGGTTGCTGGTGCAGTATGCCAGCGCCATACCGTATGCGCCGCGCGGGTCGTACGCCGGAAGTTCCAGCGACTTGACGCTCATCGACAGTTCCGGTCGCCCCAGATCTTCCGAAAGGCGGCGCGAACCGAGCGCGAGCAGTTCTCCATCACCCCGGCGCAGAGCCATATCGTTCAGAAGACCGGGTATCTCTCCGGCGGTCGGAAAAGCTCCTTTGATTTCTCCCCAGGCGGAGAGGGTTGCGGCTGCTGTGATCGTGTCCATTCCCAGTTCGTTGCAGAGGTCGTTGGAGGAGATGATGGAGTGAAGCTCTTTGACGTTGTTTAAAGCACCGAAGTGGGAAACAGTTTCATATTCAGGGAGCGGTTTGCCGAGCTTTGACGATTTTTTGCATTGGATCGGACAGCCGTAGCAGCCGTCCTTTTTGGCCTCGCAGGCCTCTTTGATGGTCGGCGCGGAATAGTTGCCGGAGTCTTCGAAAAAGGTTTTACGGAAGTTTTCCGTCGGGGCCATGCGGCGCTGGGCCATCAGATCTACCAGAACCGGGGTGCCGAATTCGGCGATGCCGAGCGGGCCAAAGATTACCGGCGAAGCTTTGAACAGGCGCATGATATCCTGCCGGGCAGTATCGAACAGCGCCGGATCGGAGATAGTCGGTTTCAGATCACCATTCACCGTCACCGCTTTCAGGTTTTTGCTCCCCATGACTGCGCCCATGCCGCCGCGCCCAACTGAGTTACCTTCCCCCATCATGATATTGGCAAACAGGACGCCGTTTTCACCGGCCGGGCCGATAGCCGCTACGCTTCCCCGCTCTTTAAGCGCTGCCACGGTTGTCGGAATATCGCACCCCCAGAGTTGTACAGCAGGGAGGATTTCAACGGTATCGGCAGTGATAGTCAATATCACTGGGCACGGACTTCTACCGGTGATAAACAGCACATCCACGCCGGACGCCTTCAACCGCCAGGCAAAACGCCCACCTGCTGAACAGTCGTAAATCGTACCGGTCAGCGGCGAGCGGGACACCACGGACAGTCGGGCGGCGGTTGGCGCCGGTGTGCCGCATAACGGCCCGACGGCAAAGATCAGCGGCATGGCGGGATCGAATGGATCACGGTGATAGTAGCCGCGCATCAGGCGCACACCCAGGCCGCGACCGCCGAGATATTCCTCCAGCAGCAGCCGGGGGATTTCTTCGCGGTGCGAGGTTCCGGTCGTCAGATCAACTTTGAGAATCGTGCCGTGCCAACCGTTCATGGTCGTGTACCGAAGCCTGCGGCAATCAGTGCCGGTAGTTCCTCTGGTGTGTTGATAAAAACAGTTGCTCCGGTCAGCTCATCAGCACCGCCATATCCCCAGGTGCAGGCTATGGTTGTGATTCCGGCGAGCCGACCCGCTTCAATATCATTAACGCTGTCGCCGACAATGGCGCATTCGCCGGGAGAAATCCCCATTATTTCGATCTCGGCGAGTACCGGCAGCGGGGACGGTTTTCGCTCCTGATACGTGTCTCCGCCGGAGACGCTGGCAAACAGGTCATCAATCCCGAGTATTTCCAGTATCAAGCGGCTTAAGTCCTCATTTTTGTTTGAAATAACCGACATCTTGATGCCGGAAGAGGCGAGGGTGCAGAGTGCTTCCGCTATGCCGGGATAGAGCATGCTCTTGTCGGCAATATGGAGCCGGTTGAAGTCGAGGAATAATTGGAGAGCGCGGTCGATGTCGGCGTCAGCTGCGTCCGGCAGTACCTGCTGCACCAGATTCCGTGCCCCTTTGCCTACTTTTTGGCGCACGTCATCTGATGTCAATGGCGGATGGGTAAAAACTTCCCGGATATGATTGACGGCATCGGTCAAATCATCCAGTGAATCAACCAGAGTGCCGTCAAGGTCAAAAAGGACTGCCTTGATGGTCATGCCGGTTTTGATTTTGATGGTGCGTCGGTTTTGGGAAGGACGATAACCGGTGGATCTGCGGCCCGGTAGAGCAGGAACGTCTTGCCCAGAATCTGGGCGATGTCTGCCTGGCACGCTTCGGCCAGAGTGTCTGACGCTTCGTGCTTGTCCAGCATGCAGCTTTCAAGAAGTTTCACCTTGATCAGTTCATGGTGGTCGAGTGCAACGTTCGCTTCTGCAATTAGAGCCTGTTCAATCTCTTTTTTGCCGATCTGGATGAGGGGTTTCAGCTTTTGCCCGAGGGCGCGCAGGTGTCGTTTCTGTTTTCCGGTCAGCATAATTTTGTAAGCTCCTGGTGATGCAAGGTAAATTGTACGATACATGCTATACCATACTGGGCGAGTAGCTGGCAAATCACAATTGCTGTAGCAGCTGCTCAAGCTCCTCCTTTGTGCCCACCGCCGGGTAACAGGTGCTATGGCAGCAAAGAGAGAGGGCAGGGGGCGCACCGCTTGACTCGCTTCGGACGATCAATCCTTTGATGGCGTGCTGATGCAGAGCGGTGTTGAGCGCCGCTGCTTCGGGAGAGTCGGTTTTTCCGGTGAAGGTGGCCAGCACCGGTTCGTTGTCCAGAAGTGCGAGCAGCTGTACTGCCCCCAGATGTCCCACCGGGTTGTGCCGGATGTCGTCAAGAATGCCGTCCAGTGCTGCCCGGGCTGCATCAAGCAGGTCCGGGTTGTCGTCGATCCAGCCCAGCCGGTACAGCGCATGGCCGGCACGGCCAAGAGCCGATGGCGTCACACCGTCGTGGTCCGATGAAACGCGGACCGGCATCTGCTCGGCATCGTGGCCGGTCAACGTAAATTCTCCGGAGGCCGGGTCACGGAACAGACGCAGCATTTCCTCTGCCAGTTCTCGTGCCGCAGTCAGCCATTTGTGGTCAAGCGTAGCCTCATACAGGTCCAGCAATCCCCCGGTCAAAAATGCATAATCCTCCAGAAAAGCCGGAATGTCCGAAGCCCCGTTCAGATAGCTGCGCAACAGTCTGCCGTCGGCGCGGCGGAGCGAACCGAGGATGAACGATGCGGCCCGGGCTGCGCTTGCGATGAAATCCGGTCTGCCGAAGGTAATGCCGTCATTGGCAAACGCTGAAATCATCAGACCGTTCCACGAAGTGATGATCTTGTCGTCCCGGAGCGGGCGGATGCGAGTATCCCGCTTTTCCAGAAGTATTGCACGGCATCGCTCCAGCAGTTCAGTTGTATCGCTTACATTCAACCGGTTCTGCTGACTGAACTCATCTACAGCAACCGGGATGGTCAGGATGTTCTCCCCTTCGAAGTTACCCTCGTCCGTCACTCCATAAAAGTGGCAGAACAGCCCGGCATCCGGGCCGAGACTGGCGTCAATCTCGCCCTTGCTCCATACGTAGAACTTCCCTTCAACCCCCTCGGAGTCGGCATCAAGGGCGGAACAGAACGCTCCTTCCGTTGAGAGCAGTTCACGCTCGACGAAAGTGAAAATCTCTTCGGTCATTGTGCGGTAGAAGAGGTCTCCGGTGGTTCTATACGCTTCAATCGTGACCTGCGCCAGCATCGCCTGGTCGTAGAGCATTTTCTCGAAGTGCGGCGCCAGCCAGAACTGATCGACGGAATAACGGTGCAGCCCGCCGCCGAGCTGGTCCCAGATGCCGCCGGAGCGCATTTTCCGCAGGGTGTGCTGTGCCATCTCACGTACTTCAGAATTCAGGCCGATCAGCCAGCTCAGGTAGATCGGCATCGGAAATTTCGGGGCACTACCGAAACCGCCATGGTGCGGGTCATAAATTCTCTTCAAGGTCTGCACGGCTTTTTCGGCAATGGTTGTCATGTCAGGAACAGTCACGCTTTTGTCCTGCTTCCGCGCATTCTCCAGCGCCTCCATGATTCCCTGGCAATTCCTGTCAATCATATCCGGCCGTTGCCGCCAGAGCGTGGCAATGTTGGCGAGCAGTTCCATCAATCCGCTCATGCCGCCGCGCCCCCGTTTCGGAAGATAGGTAATCGCCATGAACGGCCGCTTGTCCGGAGTCATAAAGATGTTCAGCGGCCAGCCGCCACTGCCGGTCAGTGTCTGGGAAACGGCCATATAAAAATCGTCGATATCGGGGCGTTCCTCCCGATCAACCTTGATGCAGACGAAATGACGGTTCAGCAGCGCGGCAACCTCACCATCTTCAAACGATTCATGGGCCATAACATGGCACCAGTGGCAAGTGGCGTAGCCGATGGAAAGCAGGATTGGAAGGTTTTCGGCGTGGGCCCTGTCAAAGGCTGCCGGACCCCACTCATACCAGGCCACCGGGTTTTCGGCATGCTGCAGCAGATAAGGGGAACGGGCGAAGATCAGGCGGTTGAAGTGCTCGCCGCCGTCGGCGGGGAGCGCTGACTTCTCGATTGCCATCAGGGAGGCGACGTAGGCGGCGGTATCGCTGGAGGTGGTCATGCGTTGCTCCTGCCGGTTCGAACGTTAAAAAATAAAATGTACGATACGTATATATTTTTCGACAGCCAATGTCCCGGAGGTGGACGGACCGGCACTATTGCTACAGGGACTGAGGCAAATCAAACCACAATTCACTTCTGGTCTTGTACATTTTCAGCCTTTCAACCACACTCTTCACCGGTGCCGCAAAAATAGTTTCGTAGATAAACTCATCGGCCAAAGGGTCCATGGCAAAGGCCAGCTGCTCTTTTTTGATACTGAATTGAGCATTGATTCCGTTGGTGTTGCCACGTGCATCGACGCGAATCCATTTATCAAGGGTTGTAAGGTAGATGGCATTGAACCCGTGCAAAACCGGTTCATTGTCGACAGGTGGATCCATACGCAGCACCTGGTAGCAAAAACCGGCCGGGATATTGACCGCCCGGAGCAGGGCGGCCAGGAGGTGGCTTTTGGCAAAGCAGATCCCGGTACCGTGCAGAAGCACTTCGCTCGCCGTGCAGGTCACAATTTCGAGCCCGGCATCATTGGAGTGGGGAATGGAGTCCCGTACCCATTCGTACAGGCATCGGGCTTTGTCAACTTCATCTGACTGTGACTGAGTAAGTTCCAGAGCCTTCAGCCGGACCGCCGGAGTCTGCCAGTCAACAACTGCGTCGGAAACCAGATATTCGCTTAGATCATCATATTCAGGGTACATACGGTCCTCGTTTGATAGTGGTATTTGTGTTGGGCAATCTTACACCTTCGGCAAAAACACAAACAGCGAAACCGACAGCGCCGCCAGCACCCACATCCCCGCCTTGACCTCGGCACCTCTGCCGGTACAGACCTTCAGCAGCACATAGGTGATCATACCCGACGTCATGCCGACGCCGATGTTGTAGGTGAAGATCATCAGCACAATTGTCAGGAAAGCCGGGATCAGCTCGGTCAGGTCGCCGAAATTGATCTGGGTGATCGGATTGATCATGAACGAGCCGATGACGATCAGGGCGATGCCGTAGGCGTGGGGCGGCACGATGGTGAAAAGCGGGGCGAAGAACAGCGACAGGGCGAACAGGGCCGCAACTACTAACGCCGAAAAACCGGTGCGGCCTCCTTCTTCGATGCCGGCTGCTGATTCGATATACGCACCGGTGGTGCTGGTGCCGAGCAGTGGGGCGGCGATGGTGGCGAGGGCGTCGGCCAGCATCGGGCGCTCTATTTCCGGCAGGTTGCCGTTTTCATCCAGCAGGTCGGCACGCATGGAAAGGCCGATCAGTGTGCCGATGGTATCGAGAAATGCCATGATGAATATGACCATGACCACCGGGAAAAATTGGGGAGTCAGCGCACCGGCGATATCCAGTTTGAACGCGATTGGCGCAAGCGACGGCGGCAGGCTGACAAGGCTGGCGGGGAGCGGGGTAATGCCGGCGATGATCGAACCGATTGTTGTGGCGATAATGCCGATCACCAGGGCGCCGTGAACCCGGCGCGCCAGCAGGACGATGACCAGCATGAAGCCGGCCACTGCCAGCAGTACGGAAGGCTGGGCAATGTTGCCGAGCCTGACCGGGGCTCCCGGTACGCCCAGCACCACCAGGCCTGTTTCGTTCAAGCCGATAAAGGTCAAAAACAGACCGATTCCAACCGCAAAGCTGGCCTTGAGGGACATGGGAATCGACTCGGCCAGCCAACTGCGGATTTTGAAGACGGTCAGCAGCGCAAAGAGCACGCCGGCGATGAACACGGCGCCCAGCGCAACCTGCCAGGTGTAGCCCATGACCTTGACCACGACGAAGGCGATGAAGGCATTCTCGCTCATATACGGGGCGATGGCGAACGGGCGCCGCGCCCATAATGCCATGATCGTGGTGCCGATGACCGCCGCCAGGATCGTGGCGGTAACCGACGGTCCGCGGGGAATGCCGGCGTTCTCAAGGATAGCCGGGTTTACGATGATGATATAGGCCATGGTCAGGAAGGTTGTTAATCCGGCAATGATTTCCTGACGGTAGCTGGTCTTGTGCCGTTTGAATTCGAAAAAGTCCTGCATGACCTAGAGTCCCTTCACCGCGTAGATTCCGGGTGCATTGCGCCAGTACCCTTTGTAATCCAGCCCGTAGCCGAACAGGAAGCGGTCGCCCACTTCTATGCCGGTAAAATCGGCGCGCATGCCGGGGGTTACCTTGCGGAGATGCAGTTTTTCCACCAGCGCTGCCATGTGGACTGCGGTTGCCCCCTGTTGTCGGCAGAAGTCGGCGATGGCCGCCAGTGTGACTCCTTCGTCGAGGATGTCGTCAAGCAGGAGCACTGTTCTTCCCTTAAGATCAAGCTGCGGTTTGACGATCCAGTTCAGGCCGGCACCGCTGATTTCGTGACCGTATCGGGTGGCGTGGACGTAATCAACTTCCAGCGGGAAAACCAGTTTGGTCAGGAGCTGGCCGGTGAAGATAAGGCCGCCGTTCATGACGCAGATCAGGATCGGGTTGGTGTCCTTGAGCTGGGCGGTAATTTCCTGCGCCATTCTTGAAATTGCCGCGCCGACCTCGGCTTCTGTAACCAGCAAATCTGCCTCGGTTAATACGGTGCTCATGTTTTTAATTTTCATGGTGTCTCCTTTATTTAAGTCTTTATAGCATATGTACAAACCTGAAATGCAATAGAACGCGGATGACGCGGATTGAGCGGATTTACGCAGATTTTTACATTTGTTCTATTCAGGTTTATCCGTTCTATCCGCTCAATCAGATTTGATCCGCGTTCTATTTGAATTGTTGTTAATCTGCCAGCATTCGCGCAAAAAAATCTGCAGCCAGATCGACCGGTTCTGCTGAAGCATTTTCTGCGCCAGCTATTGCACCATTCAGCAGATGCTCCGGAATTTCGGCCAGAAAACGGCTCGGCTTGCGCCCCTCAACCGTGCCGTACTTGCGGCGGGTCAGGCATCGCGAGATGGTCAGGAATTTCCGTGCACGTGTGATTCCAACATAGCATAGTCGCCGCTCTTCTGCCACAGTGGGGTCTTCCTCGATGGAGCGTTTGTGCGGCAGCAGGTTCTCCTCCATGCCGACCAGCCAGACATGGCTGAATTCGAGCCCCTTGCTGGAGTGCAGCGACATCAGCGTGACGGCATTGGTACCATGTTCCTTGCCGTCTTCGGCAGGCTTGTCCTCATCCATCAGCGAAATCCGTTCCAGAAATGCCGACAGGGTGGCGCGCGGAGTCTGGGCCTCATAGGCCGCCAGAGAGTTGACGACCTGCTCGATGTTTTCGATCCGCTTGCGTGCCTGGGGGGCGTCGTTCAGGGTGCGATACAGCTCGTCCTCGATGCGCAGCCGGTTGAAAAGGGCATTGACCTGCGCCCCCATGTTGAATGATGTGAAGCCGGCCATGACCTCTTTCATCATTGCGTGGAACCCGAGCACTGTTTTCCGGCATGACGGGGAAAGTTCGTCGATTTCGCCTGCCCGCCCCAGCGCTTCAAACAACGGCACATCACGATTCATTGACCATTGGTTCAGTTTGATCAGCGTCGTATCGCCGATGCCCCGGCGGGGAAAGTTGATGATGCGCAGCAGTGACGCTTCATCGTTCGGGTTGTCGATCACCTTGAGGTAGGCGATGGCGTCCTTGACCTCTTTGCGCTCATAAAACTGCTGGCCGCCGATGACGACATACGGAATGCGCTCAAGGCGGAGCTTCTCCTCGAACGCCCGGCTCTGGGCGTTCGAACGATACAAAATTGCCAGATCGGACCAGCGCAGTTTCTCGCGATACTGCTCCAGCATGATCTGTTCTGCCACCAGTGCGGCTTCATGCTCCTCGCTGTCTGCCACAATCAGGTCGATTTCGCGTCCTTTGCCGCCGGCTGTCCAGAGTGCCTTGTCGGTGCGAACGGCATTGTTTTTGATCACACAGTTGGCGGCATCCAGAATCGCTCCGGTGGAACGGTAGTTCTGCTCCAGTTTGATCGTGACGCAGCCGGGATGGTCCTGGGCAAAATTGAGAATATTCTGCACTTCGGCGCCGCGCCAGCCGTAGATCGACTGGTCGTCATCACCGACGACGCAGATGTTGCCATGCTTTTTGGACAACAGTGAAATCATAAGGTATTGCGAGGCATTGGTGTCTTGATATTCATCCACCATGATGTAACGGAAACGTTCCTGCCAGTGACTTAGAATTGCCGGTGTGCTTTGCAGCAGGCGCACCGAAAGCATGATGATGTCGTCAAAGTCGATGGCGTTGAAGCCCTTCAGCAGTTCCTGATAACGGGGGTACACCGCGGCAACAGCAATCTCCAGCGGATCGTTCCGGTCCGGAGTGAACTCCTTCGGTCCGATCAGTCGGTTTTTCAGGGCGGAAATTTTCCAGAGGATCTGATCCGGATCGATCTTTTTCGGATCGATATCACGTTCACGCACCGCCTGACGTATCACGCCGGACTGGTCAGAGGTGGAATAGATAGAGAAGTTGGGTTTAAAGCCGAGTGCCCGGATATCGCGGCGCAGGATGCGGACGCCGAGCGAATGGAAGGTGGATATGACAATGCCTTTTGCGATCTGTCCGGCCATGCCGAGGACGCGTTCATTCATCTCACGGGCGGCCTTGTTGGTGAAAGTAACCGCCAGGATGTTGTCAGCCGGAACGTGCAGATCCTTCAAAAGGTGGACGATACGGGTGGTAATCACCTGGGTCTTGCCGGAACCGGCTCCGGCCAGAATCAGCAGAGCCCCTTCGATGGTATTAACGGCGCGTTGTTGTGGTGGATTGAGTCTTTTCATGGGGTAGGGTGTAGCATATATGGAGGTATGGATGCAAACATAGTCATTATATGATTAGAATACATAAATAAAAAGGGTGAGCCGATGTTGCATTTACGTCGAGGGTGTGCTAACAAAGGGGAGGGTTCGTTTTAATAAAAATATGGGAGAAGAAAATGAAAAAGATATTGTTGCCTTTTATTGCTGTATGTTGTTTCGCTCCTGCTGCTGTTTTTGCGGGCCAGCAGCACCCGCTTCTTACCGATACTGCAGAAACGGTGGCTCCGTCAAAATTTGAAGCTGAAACAGCGTTGGAGTTCGGTTACAACAAGGTTGATTCAGTCAAAGTTTCCAGAATAACACTTCAGGAAACAGTAACTGGTGGAATTATTCCTAAGCTGGACGGTTTTATTACCGTACCATTGTCAAGCATTTCCGTTGACCGCGGGTCCAGTGAAACTAACAGTGGATTTGAAGATGTCACAGCAGGGGTTAAATATAATGTAACGAAGATAAATACGATTAATCTGGCAGTAAAACCATTTTTAGTGCTTCCGACAGGCGATGACAAAAAAGGGTTGGGTGCTGGGGGTTTCGGTATAGGTGCTGTCGGTATCGTATCGGTGGAGCTTGATAGTAAAACTATGATAGATGGCAACCTTATGCTCAAACATCAGAATACTGACGGCGAATCATACAACGAATTCGGCATATCTGTTGCCGGCAAAACCATGGTTGCTAAAGATTTAAAAGCTGTTGCTGAACTTGCTATTTCAAAAGCCGATGCTGATGGTGCAGAAACTCAGGCTCTTATTGCAGCCGGGGCAATATATAGATTTCAGAAAAATATTGACGTCGATGCCGGTATTCGTATCGGTCTCACCAAACAAACAGAAGATTTTGCCCTCCTTGCAGGGGTTACATTCAGGTTCTAAGCTCTGGAACTGACCTATATAAACGTCATCACAAAACCATATTTAGTAATAAATAAAGGCGACTCAAATGAGTTGCCTTTTTTTACGTGAATAATATTGTAAGATCGGGCAAATGAGCTAGACTCTATTCAGAAATAATATAATCAATCGGCATTTTTGGAGGCAGCGAGATGGCCACTCAAGCCAAAAAAAAACAATCACAAAAGAAATCAAAACAGTCGTCTGTGGCAGCTTCCGTCAAGCAATCTAAAGTAACAAAAGGAAAAAACGTAAAGCTTGCAGATCTCAATAGGCAGCTTCCGGAGGATTTTGGGGCTGCTATGCCGTTCGATTTGTCCGACACACAATGGTTTCTGAACCGTGAGCTGACCTGGCTGTCATTCAACCGTCGCGTGCTGCATGAGGCCGAAGATGAGCGGACGCCTTTGCTGGAGCGGCTCAAATTCATAGCCATTGTCAGTGGCAATCTGGACGAGTTCTTTATGAAGCGCATCGGCGGTCTGAAACAGCAGATCGGGGCCGGGATGCGGGAGTTAACGCTTGATGGTCGCACTGCGCGGCAGCAGGTGACGGAATGCTATGCTGAAATCCGCGATATCGAGGCGCGCAAGGAGCAGGCGTTTCAGGAAATCTGTGCACTGCTGGAAGAAAAAAACATCCTGATCGAACGGTATGATGAATTGACTCCCAAGGAAATGAAGCTGCTGAGGGAGTTTTATTATGCGAATATTTTTCCGCTGCTGACGCCGCAGTCTATTGATCCGGCCCATCCGTTCCCGTTTATCTCAAACCTGTCGCTAAATCTGCTGGTTTCCCTGCGCTACCCGAAAGCCAAACAGAATTCGCTGGTACGGATCAAAGTGCCGGTTGATGCCCGTACTCCGCGCTTTATCAGAATCGGCAAGGGTGAACATTTTATCCGGCTCGAAGAGGTCATGATGAACAACCTGGATATGCTGTTTCCGGGGATGGAGATCATGTCGTGCGAGCTGTTCAGGGTGACCAGAAATGCCAACACTGAAAAGGATGAAGATGAGGCCGACGATCTGATGGAGATGATCGAATCGGAGCTGAAGGAGCGCAAGTTTGCCCCGATTGTGCGGCTTGAGATCGCCAGCGGCATGAATCCGATGCATCGCGGTCGTCTGGCGTCAGAGCTGGAGTTAAATGAAGCGACTGACGTGTTTGAAGTCCCCGGCCTGCTGGCGATGCGCGATCTTTTCGAGTTGACGCGGCTTGATTTTCCCCGGCTGCATGACGCACCACATCACCCGATTGATCATCCGCAACTACAGAACCAGCGCAATATCTTCCATATCATCCGCGAGGCCGGCGCTATTCTGCTGCAACACCCATATGAATCGTTTTCAACGTCGGTCGAGCGCTTTCTACGCGAGGCGGCGACCGATCCCAAGGTTCGCGGGATCAAGATGACGCTCTATCGCACCTCCCGGCAGAGCCGTATCATCGACGCCCTGACTCTGGCTGCGCATAACGGCAAACAGGTTGCCGTCGTTGTCGAGCTGAAGGCCCGCTTTGACGAGGCCACCAATATCAGTCTGGCGGAGCGGATGGAAGAGGCCGGAATACATGTTACCTATGGCGTAGTCGGTCTCAAGACCCATTGTAAGGTTATCATGGTGGTTCGCCAGGATTATAACAGCCTGCGTAGGTATCTGCATATCGGTACCGGCAATTACCATGCTGATACTGCACGTTTGTACAGTGATGTCGGTATTCTGACCTGCGATCAGGTTGTCGGCGAAGATGTTACGGAACTGTTCAATTTTCTCACGACCGGATTCATGCTCAAACGCAAATATTCCAAACTGTGCCTGGCACCTCGGCTGCTGAAAAAAGCGCTGATTGAAAAAATAGACCGCGAAATTGTTGTGCACCGAACCACCGGCGATGGTCTCATTCAGTTTAAAATAAACGCGCTTGAAGATGGCGATGTTGTCCGCGCCCTGTATCGGGCCTCTATGGCCGGGGTTAAAATTGATCTGATCGTTCGTGATACCTGTCGTCTGCGACCGGGGATTCCGGGGCTTTCGGATACCGTTCGGGTCATCAGCGTGGTCGGCAGATTCCTTGAACATGCCCGCATCTATTATTTCCGCAACGGCGGTGCCGAGGAGTATTTCATCGCCTCGGCTGACGCCATGAAACGCAATCTGGAAGCACGGGTAGAGGTCATGTGCCCGGTGGAGCCGGTCGAGCTGACGAAGGAACTGCGCCTGGTGTTTGATACACATCTGGCGGATCAGCGCTCTGCGTGGGATATGCAGTCTGACGGTTCGTATGTTCAGCGGCTTCCTGCCGATGGGAGTGGAGACGGAAGCCATCGTCTGCTAATTGCCCGAGCCGAAAAGCGGCTCAAAGATAATATGAAAAAGAAGAAGAGTAAGAAGCCGGAAAAGTAATGCCGTTACATATTCATTAAAATCGCGGAAATAGTGCGGGTAAAAAATATGCGTTAATGAAGATGTATACTGCAAATAATTGTTGCAATAAAACGAAATTATATTATACGTACATTCGGCGTATGGAAAGAGAGAGACAACAGATAATCTATATATCCGTGTAAACTTATGAAAGGGGGTAGGTATGAGTATACAAAAGAGCGATGACGTTCCGGAAAAAGCAGAACAGGGTTTAGAAAAGCGGGATTACTCTGTTGGAGAAATTTTGAAACAACGGGGAGTGTCGCGGCGAGACTTCCTCAAGTTCTGTAGTGCAATGACTGCGGCGTTGTCGTTGCCGGCTTCGTTTGCTCCTTCTGTTGCTCAGGCCCTTGATGAGGTAAAGCGTCCGACTCTGGTCTGGTTGAACTTCCAGGATTGCACCGGAGATACCGAAGCGTTGCTGCGGGCCGCCAATCCGACCGTTGGTGAGATCGTTCTTGATATCCTCTCGGTTGATTATCATGAAACCATCATGGCCGCTGCCGGGCACCAGGCAGATGAAGCTCTGGAGAAGACCATTACCGCTTATAAGGGCAAATACATCTGTGTTGTTGAAGGCTCCATTTCGATGAAGGATGACGGTGTGTACGGCTGCACAAGCGGCAAGACGCATCTCGACATCGCCCGCAAAGTCTGCGGCAGCGCCCTGGCAACAATTGCAATCGGCACCTGTGCAGCGTACGGCGGCATTGCCGCAGCTACTCCCAACCCGACCGGAGCGGTCGGCGTCAAGGACGCGGTGCCTGGTGCCACGGTCATTAACCTTCCCGGTTGCCCGTGCAACGCCGATAACCTTACCGCCACGATCGTTCATTACCTGGTGTTCGGTAAAATTCCCGCCATGGACAGCAAGGGCCGTCCACTATTCGCCTACGGCAAGCGCATCCATGACAATTGTGAGCGCCGCCCGCATTTCGATGCCGGCCAGTATGTGGAACACTGGGGCGATGATGCCCACCGTAAAGGTTTCTGCCTCTACAAGATGGGGTGCAAAGGCCCCGCTACCTTCCATAACTGCCCGACCCAGCGCTACAACGAAAAAACCAGCTGGCCGGTGGCTGCAGGTCACGGCTGTGCAGGCTGCTCGGAGCCGAATTTCTGGGATACCATGTCGCCGATGTACCGCCGTCTGCCTAACGTCCCCGGCTTCGGCATTGAAGCGACCGCCGACAAGATCGGTCTTGGTCTGGTAGCCGGTGCTGCTGCGGCATTTGCTGTTCATGGCGCACTGAATGTTCTGCGTAGAGATAAAGAACCTCAAGACACGAAGGAGGGCTAACATAATGGCCAGGATTGTCGTAGACCCGATTACCAGAATTGAAGGGCACCTCCGCATAGAAGCTGAAATAGAAGGGGGCTATATTAAAGATGCCTGGAGCTCGGCCACCATGTTTCGTGGTATCGAGAAAATCCTCCGTGGCCGCGATCCGCGTGACGCCTGGTTCTGGACCCAGCGTTTCTGCGGTGTCTGCACCACCGTTCATTCGATTGCTTCTATCAGGGCTGTTGAAGATGCCCTTAAAATAAAGATTCCCCCAAATGCCCAGCTGATCCGCAACATCATCATGGGTATCCAGAACGTGCAGGATCACGTCATCCATTTTTATCATCTGCACGCCCTTGACTGGGTTGACATCACGTCCGGTCTGAAGGCCGATCCGGTCAAAACCGCCGCGTTGGCTGCATCTCTCTCTGATTGGCCGAACAACTCGGCAACCTATTTCAAAGGTATTCAGGACAAGGTTAAGGCGTTTGTCGCCTCAGGCCGTCTTGGCCCCTTTGCCAACGCCTACTGGGGGCATCCTGCCTATAAATTGCCACCTGAAGCAAACCTGATGGCGACTGCCCATTATCTTGAGGCGCTTGAGTGGCAGAAAGATGTCATCAAGATTCACGCTATATTAGGGAGCAAGAATCCCCACCCGCAGACGTTCCTGGTGGGGGGCATGTCGATTCCGATCGATCCGGATTCCCAGAACGCCCTTAATGCCGATAAGCTTTTTGAAATCAAGCGGCTCCTGAAAAAAGCCCAGGATTTTGTTGAGAAGGTGTATATCCCTGACCTGTTGGCAGTCGCCTCCTTCTACAAGGAATGGGCAGGCATAGGCGGGGGCGTCGGTAATTATCTCAGTTACGGAGAATTCCCGGATGCCAACGGCAACCTCTGGTTCCCGCCCGGCGCGATACTGAACAAGGACCTCTCCAAAGTACTTCCGGTTGATCAGGGGAAAATTGCCGAGT
>JANXZX010000127.1 GCA_025355325.1 Geobacteraceae bacterium | reverse complement strand
AGTCTTACAGTAGTAATGGATTATGGCACAGGAAACCCTGGGCCATATGCGGTTTCCGGTCAGTCCGCTAGGATGGAGTGGCTTCAGATTGCTGCCGATCAATCATACTGTTCCAGCGTTTATTCCAACGATACAACATTCGAAGGAACCGTTAATCTGGGAAGTGCGATAAATGCAGGAGTTCCTGGGGCCAGCGTAAATGCAACCCTTAGGATGGCTGTCGGAACGACCCCTGGATATGGGTCATATGCTGGGATTATTCACAGTGCTACATTTACCCTCAAACACTTCACTGGAGGAATTTGGACTACTGTATCGGTAATATCAAAGGGCGGTTTAGGTCAAAATGTTTGGAGTACAGGATACCCAGCAAGTCCTAAATCTGCGGGTTCATGGTGGGGTCCACCGCAAGGTATTGGATGGGCTACAATAACGATCGTCGATCGTGTTGCAACTCTTTCGTGACAGAGACGGTAAACTGTTTCTTACAGAATATCTTTCAGATTCTCCGGTATCCTACCGGCTTTGATCAGAATCACCTAATAACTTCGTAGAAGAATAAACGAGTTTACTGTTATAATAGCATCATCATGCTTCCGCTATTGATTTACATGCTTACAGCAATCGCTCTATCGCAACTATGGAGTCACTCAAAAGTCATGTCGCCTCTCAGGAGGTTTATATCACGACTACCAATCGTAAGAGACGCGCTATTATGTCCCCCATGTGCTTCTTTTTGGGTTGCGTTAGGATTTTCATTTATCCTAAATCCGTTAGCCACGATGCTGCCTATACTTATATCAAACGTATCACTCGCAGTGATAAACTATATGCTTTGTGGTATACTATATAAAAATAACATACTTACAGACGACTAAGGAAATATATGACCGACTTATCGCAACCAATAGATACCGTTCTTCGTCTTATCAGAGAGGAAAGAGCATTCCGCGCAGACTTCTCAATAGCAGCCGAAAGTATCATTGATAAAGTATATTCATACTATACCAACGCAAACTGCACCTGCAAAGGATCCGTCATCGACTGGATAGGAAAGAATACAGAAGCGGTCAATGCACTTCTCGTGAAGCATAAAGACGCGGTATCTGCTATGAATGCCGATGTTGCTAAAGCTGCCGAAATAACAAAAAATTCTACACCATCTGCTCCAACACTTCCAACTCCCGCACAATACAATCCAGCTTCTATGCTAAGTAACCCAAAAGCAAAGTTTGGGGCTGTTATTGATATAGAGAGGGACCCAGAGGAATACAAGAAACTCATACATACTGCTCTTACTGAAGGATGGGTATATAGAGGATGCAACGTGGTGCCTGATATCGTTGACGGAAAGGCAGTCTGGTCGGTATTCTTCTTCTAAGGAAATTTTACATATGGCATCACATCAACTTACTATCTCGCAACAGGTTTGGCTCGCTGCGTGGACTGCCGCTATACAATCTGGAAAATATAATCCAAAGGAAGAAGCAGATTCGTGCCTTGTTGCTTTTTCAGAAAAATTCCTACCCAGCGCCCAAAAACAAGTCCTATTAGAAGAAGCTACAGTGAATACGCAAAATCCGTAAAACGATAAATAGGTAATATGGCGTGCATAACGGAAAGAACCTATATTGACGGTGATTGGGAAATAACCGAAAAAATACACAGCGTCCCTGCGAAAAAAATTGCAGAGTTTGGTGGACCAAATGCAGATACTGGATGGTTGTTTTCGGGTGACAGAAATACTAAATTTAGGACGTATGTTAGCGGTGTAGCAAATACCTGTCAAGAAACAGATTGTTGCTTCAATGGTGGGAGTAGCTCTTCGTCAAGTAGCTCCAGTAGCTCTTCGTCAAGTAGCTCAAGTAGCTCTTCGTCAAGTAGCTCAAGTAGCTCCAGTAGCTCCAGTAGCTCAAGTAGCTCCAGTAGCTCTTCGTCAAGTAGCTCAAGTAGCTCTTCGTCAAGTAGCTCAAGTAGCTCTTCGTCAAGTAGCTCCAGTAGCTCAAGTAGCTCCAGTAGCTCTTTGTCAAGTAGCTCCAGTAGCTCTTCGTCAAGTAGCTCAAGTAGCTCCAGTAGCTCTTCGGTCCCAACTACTTACACGCTAACAGATGCTGGTCTATTGGATGGGACATATCACTACCTTTGGCAAGGTTATCTAAGTCCAACTATCGGTAGTCCCACCCCAAACCTTGACTCATACCGAATATACGCCAATGACACACACGTATCTTATATCGGCTATGTAGAATCGACTGGAAAATGGATGATAACACAGCCGAAGGTCAGCCCATATTTCTATTATAGTGGCGACGGATTGTCAGTTTCAACGACAGATCCACCAGTAGGCATATATAAGAGAATTAGCACCGGACTTTTCACCGGAAATCTTACACAGCCATAAACAAGAATCACATGTCATTACGAGGAAGAAGCTATAGAACGCGCTACAGCGCACAAAAGACCGGGACAGATGCTTCCCAGGAGCTTGATGTGTTGCTCAAGACCTATTGCCCCATTCCCATGCTGCCTGCTGATGAAATAGGCTGTAAGCGTCAGTCTATCAAAGTTGTTGTGCCAGTTATTGATCAACCAGCGTTGCGTTGGAGGACCAATGGCGACTTTGCATTGGTAAAGTCTAACGGATGTGATGCGTCTATTTCCGTAGCCGGGATGAAAGACAAGCCTCTTCCACCAAGGACTCATGCGCCTGTTATTGAGCAACCTGAGCTTCGTAAAGAGACTTTTAGCGAGGTTTCTCTAACAGACACAGAAGAGTGTGATGTTCCATATAAATGCCAAGAATCATGCTATTGCGTAATAGAAGTAACTGCGAAAAGAATTAGTAACTCCAGTAGCTCTTCTTCTTCTTCTTCTTCTTCTTCTTCTTCTTCTTCTTAAAGTAGCTCTAGTAGCTCATCTTCGAGTAGCTCCAGTAGCTCATCTTCGAGTAGCTCATCTTCGAGTAGCTCATCTTCGAGTAGCTCATCTTCGAGTAGCTCCAGTAGCTCTTCTTCAAGTAGCTCCAGTAGCTCTTCTTCAAGTAGCTCTTCTTCGTCCAGTAGCTCATCCCAGCAACAATATTGCAATTGCAACTATACCAGTCTATGGGATTGTGCTAATAATACATGGGGAGCCGTATATCTACAGTCTTGCACCACTAGCACGACAAATACATCTTATGCATGGACTTATGTTGGCTCATACCCATCATGCTACGCTGGAACAATAGTAACAGCTTCCGGACCATGCTCCTAACCATATCTAACTAAACATAATTATCTATGACTAACCCAGCAGCCCCGTCCCTCCCAAGCCTATCACGCCCATTCGGGTGTCAATCAGCACCATCACAGTGTCCTTGTCAGTGTCAGCCGCCTTCTTATGTAACGCTAAGTTTCACACCTCCGTCACTTCCTCCAGGTGGTTCGGTCGTATTTAACCTCGATTGAGCAGAAATCCACTAGGTCTTTAGCCTAGTGGATGAATGCGACGAAACTAGCCTTGTGACTCAATATACTTTCTAATAGTATCTGTTGATGCTTCTCCAGTAGAACAAACAAAGTAACCGTCACTCCAAAATGTATGTTCTTTCCAAAATTGCTCTCCCATATATTTTGGAAACGATTTCCATAACTTGATTGTAGATTCTTGTTTGAGTTTGCGAACAATCATAAGCGGTGAAAGTTTTGGAACAGAATTGACTAATAGGTGTATATGGTCAATTTCAGTTTCCAAAGTATCAATAGAAAAGTCAGAATTAGTTGAAATATCAATCAATGATTGTTTGACGAAATCGTTCAGTTTTCCAGTCAATATTCGCTTTCTATACTTGACTACGAATATAAGGTGAAACTTGAGGTTGAATTTTGAATGAGATAGTGTATAATACATTTAGAAAATAAATCTCCTATTTCTAAAAATCTATGATAAATATAAGTATGGGACAAGTCAAGTGATACGAGCATTCAAATACCAACTATTTCCAACGAAAGAGCAGGAAACCTTGTTAAACAAGCATTTTGGTTGCTCTCGTTTCGTATGGAATTGGGGGTTGGGTGAAAAGATGAAGGCATATCAGGTTGACAAAACCAACCTTACTCGTTACCAACTACAAGCCAAACTCCCAATAATGAAGAAAACGGAAGAATTTAGTTGGTTGAAGGAAGTCAATTCACTTGCAATACAATCAAAGTTGGAAGATTTGGATAAAGCATATGTTGCCTTCTATCGAAAGAAGTCTGACTTTCCGAAATTCAAGTCTAAAAAGAACAAGCAAAGTTTCAGAGTTCCACAGAATACGAAAGTAAAATTTGACGAAAGTAAGATTATTATTCCAAAGTTTTTGGAAGGAATAAAGTTTGATAATCACCGTAAGTTTATTGGTGAAGTTTCAAGTAGTTATGTAACTAAAACACCAACTGGTAAATATCATATTTCTATATTGGTTGAAGATAATAAAATTATTCCAACCAAACCACAAGTAAACGAGAAATCAACAATTGGTATTGATTTAGGAATAAGTAATTTTGCAACAATATCAAACGGAACTAAAGTTGTTAATCCAAGATTTCTTAAAATCAAGTTAGATAGACTTCGTAGAGAAAGTAACAAACTATCAAGAAATAAAAAGGACAGTAAAAACAGAGATAAACAACGAATAAAACTTGCTAAACTACACGAACAGATAACGAATAGTAGAAAGGATTTCCAACACAAACTGTCATATCAGTTGACCCACGATAAACAAGTGGATACAATTGTAATGGAAACTCTTTCTATCAAACAAATGAGCAAAAATCATAGCCTTGCTCGTCATATTCAAGACTGTGCTTGGTATCAATTCCAAACATTATTAAAATATAAATGTGACTGGTATGGTAAAAACTTTGTGCAAATAGGTAAATACGAGCCAAGTAGTAAGTTGTGTAGCTGTGGAATTATTAACCACGAACTAACATTGAAAGACCGTAACTGGACTTGTAAAGTTTGTGGTGTAACTCACGACAGAGACATATTAGCAAGCAACAACATAAAACAAATAGGGTTGGTGCAACCCGAATCTAAGCCTGTGGAGAGTGACTTTAGTTGCTCGTTGAAACAGGAAACCGCTGACTCTTTAGGTCAGCGGTAGTTCATCTAGTATACTTCTTAGCTGCCCGACTGGCACTAGATTATGCTATCCAAGTATAGGTCCTAATATAAAGGGATTACTGTCAGGGTATGCCGACTTCAGCGTCGATGTCGTATCTGGTAATCCCCCACATTGTGCAGATCTACCATTGCCGATGCAATTTCACCTGTCTATTTAGTAGGTCGGATGATCACCTGACGATGGCCTGTCCCCTTGACCCACAGATTCTCCGGATGAGGCTTCACACTATTAATTCACTTCTTATAATTCAAATTCCTGATATAATAATTTACACGGAGACATCATATGACAGAAGCAATTGAAGGGAAGACTGTAACTGCTGACCTAGACGCTGGAACAGAAACAGTAGCAGCCATTCCACAGAAACCACGTAAGGTCTTGAATCCTATAACTCTAAAGGTTATCGAAAGGGCTATACAAGAAGTCCTTGGAGATTATGTAAAGACCTCGAAGCAGTTTACCGCTGACTCGCTCCACGGAATCCGCCAAAAGGTCACTGATGTTGTCAAACAGCGTCTTGGAGAGGATGAAATACAGACGGTTGACCTGGGACTTGATTTGACTGCCGTGGGAGAAATTCCATTTTTTTTCAAAGTAAACGTTAATGAATCAGCTACCGCACGTCATTTCATTGATGCTCCAGAAGAGAGTCCTCAGGTCGTGGATGCGGTTGTAGATGCGCTACCAGCGCCGGTTGATAATAACCAATATCGCGAAGCGTGTTCGGTGGAAGAGTTTAAGAAAATCGTGGGGGAACGGTAGTGGTTGAGATACTTATGAGGGAACTAAATGTCTAAAACATTTGCCTTTTGGACTATTGGCGACCAAAATCATGGGAAAATGGCAGCAACTATGGTCGCAAGTGCGAGGTCAGTCGGCGTTACTGCGCCTATCCATGTTTTTACGGATTTGCCAAACATAGACGGTGCCATAGTTCATCCATGTGGCATATTTGATAAGACCCTGTATATGTTCAAGTTCCACTTCTTAAAAAATGAAATGAAGAAGCTTCCTTATGACTTCATGTTTTTCTTAGATACAGATAATATATTTACAAGAAATCCAGGTGATTTAGCGGAAATGATGGGAGATGATAAAGTATTCGTGCAGATGGAAAACGAGATTATTTTAGACCATAACCACCCAGGAAAATCACATCGTCAAGACTGGTGGGGATGTCCAGTTGCAGAATTTGGTCCATTCATGAAAAGCATTGGAGTTACTGGTAATAGGTTCTTTAATTGCAATGCTGGCTTTTGGGGAGTAGCAAAGACAGCAATAGACGAGTTTTACGATAAAGCAACATATATATTCAACGAAGCTCATAAAAGAGGATATACAAAAACAACAGAAGAATTTGCCCTCGCCGGCGTCGGAATGTGCCTTCAAGATCCACTGAAAAGGACGCTTGATGATACGTCCTGGTTGTGGTGTTCAGACTGGACAGACGCATGGAAAGGACAACTACCTACGTATAATTTCTGGCAGTTTGAGGATTACATGAATGGGCAGAAAAAGAATGTACGACCATGTATAACGCATTGCATGAGGTCTAAGACATCTATGGTTGCTAAATATGACCAATATGTAGTTTCGAAAAAAGCATCAGAAAAAGCATCGGAAAACTGGATAGTTACTGCATGTGATAGTAATGCTTTTACATCAATGTTGGTTTCATTTATAGCATCTGCCCGTGGGGTTGCTAAGTGGTCTGGAAATATAGCGGTTGTTGATTTGGGTATGACAGATGAACAAAAAAATAAACTCAAATCATTAGATATTCAGATTTTTAATAAAGCAAATAAGTCAAAATCAATAGTATGCGATAGATTCTTTTCGTTATATGACAATATGAATAGTTCGGATTTATATGCACATTTTGATGCCGATATCTGGTTTACTGATAACATAGATGACTTATTTAAAAACTACAATGGTAAATTTACATGTACCGTTGATTGTAACTATCAAGGTTTCATAACTGGCGTAATACCTAATGAAGAACTACGCAAATCATATAAGATAATGATAGATGAAATGGTTGTTGAAAAGAATAACGGTAAGCCACTTCAAGTCGGGTTTGTATTTGGTAATAAAACGGCATACACCGGATTTAATGACGAACTAAATAGACTAATTGAAACTCAAGTAGCTGCCGATGCTTACGGCACGGATACATTAGCCATAAACACATATTATGCTAAAAATCCAAGTAAAGTAAATGTAATGAATATTGCATATAATTGCTTACCAGACTGGAACCCACAAAAGGTTCAAGACAAATTTGTTTTAAAAGACATCGTAATCAGAGCTATTCATCAAACGTCACCATATCGTAAAGTAGATATGTGGTCGTTTGATAAGAATTATCCTGATATATATAACAAATGGAAGAAAATGCTTACTAATGAAGAAACAAGTTTACAGCAAGTAGTTGTAAAGGGAAATAATTTTTTAATTCGTCCCGGTACATGGGATCACACTATCCTCCACCATACCGATGAGTATAGTGTTTCTAAATATCTTTCATTTCCGGCAGATACGTGTATAGTTGATATAGGTGGGCATATTGGTGGATTCACAAAGATAGTTGCCAAGCAATATCCTAATGTTCCTGTATACACATTTGAACCAGATCCAGATAACTATGATATGTTGATGAAAAACGTATCTGGTTTGTCAAATGTTACAGTATTCAATGTTGGTATCGGAGCAGTTGATACACAAGGATCGGTAGAAATTCCATCACCAGGAAATACTGGTATGAATCGTGTCAGTGTAGGTTATGGAAGTATAAAGATTATTTCCCCAAAGACGCTTATGAGCCTAGTCAAACAGAAGAATATTGGTTTAATGAAAATTGATTGCGAAGGAGGAGAGTGGGGATTCTTTGATACTATAGCACCCGATGAACTTAATCGTATATGGGAAATACAAGGAGAACTTCACACCGACCTATATAATAGATACGGCCCATTTAAAGATTATCC
>JANXZX010000119.1 GCA_025355325.1 Geobacteraceae bacterium | reverse complement strand
CGAATACGTGACGGTGGAGGGAGAAAATTCCGCGCAAAACGTGGTCTGCGGCGCCAGCATGGCCGGGGGACGTGCTTTTACCGCCACTTCTTCCTATGGGTTGGTCTACATGTATGACGCCATGTTCAACACCGCAGGGTACCGCGCGCCGGTGGTGATGATCAACGTCAACCGTGAACCGCCGGGAATTCATGCCGTCTGTTCCGGCCAACAAGACATGATTTCTACCCGCGATACCGGTTGGGTGCAGCTGATCGCCGAGAATTGCCAAGAAATTCTCGACCTGACAATCCAGGCCTTTCGCCTTGCGGAAGATTATGACATCCAGCTGCCGGTGATGGTCAACTATGACGGCTACTACCTGTCATTTCTCGCCGAGTCGGTGGAGATCCCCGCCAGTACAGAGGTTGATAAGTATCTCAGTATTTTAAACAGCCAGCCGGAGAGGCCAAAGCTGATTCCCGGGCAAGCACTTGGCTGCGGCAGCCATGGCATCGGCATGGGGTATGTGGAACTGCGCCGTAAGGCTAACGGCAAAATATAATCATTCATATTTTTTTGCCGATGCACGAGCCATCCTGGCTTTGCCTGGATCAATCGTAATGAACCATTTTCGCAATTCTGGTAATCGGTCCAAAGCTTGTTCATAGAGGCGTCGGACCTTATTGCTTAATTTGATTCCTGTGGTGTAGGTTTTGGTTACCAAACTTGCCACTGGATGTACACCTTTGTAAGTCATCCCCTCCGCCATGCCCAATGCTTTCTCAACCGTCCGGAGCGGATCGCCATTCCAATACTTCTCTAATACCCCAAAGACCCGTTCGATCGGGTTGTATTTGCTGTGATAGGGTGGGTAGTATGCAAGTCGAATTGTGATGTTCTCGTCGGCGCTGAATTCTATTATTCGCTTGAGCCATTGACTGCGGACCCCACTATTTTCTGGCCCATTGTCGGCGTTGATCACCAAGGTATGTGGAGAATTACCGTTTTTTTAAATCCCGGCCAGAGCTCTTGTAACCGGTCGACCATAAAATCTGCCGTTACCGGACCAGTCGTGAAATACAGCCACGTCTCGCTCGTATCAGGGCGAAACAGACCAAAGGGCGCCACCTTACAATCGGGTGCAAAGTCGTGATCCTGAGCTTCCTCGCCCTGGCGACTTTTGCCGCCACGACTCAGGTCACCGATTGCCACCACCGCTTTGGTATCAAGAGACACGCGAATGGTCCCGGGATCGGCATCGGCTTGCCGATTCGCCTGTTGAACTTGAGCGAAAATGGCATCCGTTTCCTTGATTTTGCGCAAGGGCTTACTTTTAACCACTTTGCGCGGATGAAAACCCAGCGTGGCCAGGAGATCGCGCATGCTGCGCTCGCAGGGAACCTGATCCGGAGCATATCCCTTATCTTCCAGGAGTTGACGGCGCACCTCCTTGGCAGTAATGCGCCGATACAGACGGGTTGTGCGGAAGGTCGGGTCAGTTTGACATTGGGCATCGACAATCGCCCTGACGTCTTGCGCTAATCCAGGCTGCCTCTCCTCCCAGCGCTTGCGTCCCCTGGAAGAGAACGCATCTACGCAGGTCATTCCGCTGTTTAACTCATGGAGACCTTTTCGGATTAAGTCTCGATTCCATCCCAACTCTTGGGCCGCAAAACTTTGTCCACCTCTGCCCATTTGCGCCACCACTGAAGCCATAAAGAGCCGCCGGGCAGCACCCTTCAGTAACCCGACGGCGACCTGGATGGTGCTTTTTGCTTCTGGAGTGAGTGATTTCATACACTGCAATATAGCAGATATGGAGCGCTAAATGAATCTTTATTATTTGCCGTCAGCCTAAACATATGGACGCCCTGGAGCGGGTCAAGCAGAAGGTCGAGGATATCGATGCGGAATTTGCGGCGGCATTCGGCAGACGCTACGGCGGCCAGATAGCCCAGTACAAAATGGAGGATGCCGAATTCGTGCTGCTTACCTCAGGAAGCGCCAGCGGCAGTGCCCGTACTGTAGTTGACGCCAAAAGGCAGCAAGGCATGAAGATTGGCCTGGTGAACCTGCGACTCTTCCGGCCATTTCCGGTGCAGCGGCTGGCCGAAGTCCTGAAAGGGAAAAAGGCCATCGGTGTCCTCGACCGCAGCATCTGTTTTGGCTGGAACTGCGGCCCGATTTTTATGGAAGTGAAAGCCGTCACCCCGGAGATCGGCCTCGTGCCGATGCTCTCCTTTATCGATGGCCTGGCAAATATGGACATTACTCAAGAGCACATCGGGACAATGATCGACGATATCCATCGTGCATCCCGGGGTGAAGACTATCAGGAAGTAACCTGGCTGCCTTAAGAGAAGAGAGGGTTCATCATGATTACCAAAGAAAAGAAACCACCGAAAGTTACCAAATATTTCCAGTCCGAGGATCAGTTCGCCGGCGGGGTGGCCTTC
>JANXZX010000105.1 GCA_025355325.1 Geobacteraceae bacterium | reverse complement strand
GGCAAAAATCTGCGTGACGATATCCGTGAATATTATTTTGTGCTTCTGGAAAAGATCAACAGCAAGTGGTGGCTGAAGGCGGAAACTCTCAAGGAAACTGCATCGCAAGACGGAACTTTGCTTATTGTTCTCGGGCGGGATGGATCACTTATTGACGTGCAGCAGACAAAAAGTACCGGTTCACGTTTGGTTGATCGGGCTATTATCGAAGTGCTCAAGGATACGGCTCCTTTCCCTCCGCTACCGGCCAGTTACACTCTTGCCGGGTTTCGTGCACCGCTCAGAATTGCGGCACCTTTACATCTGTTTAGTGTTAGAAGCTTGCGCTAGCCGCTCTTTAACGCATTTTCTATTATGAACGACTACCTCGATCTATTCATCTCCTACCTTACCGTGGAAAAAGGTCTTTCAAGCAATACTCGAAGCGCCTACAGCTTGGATCTTGCCCGCTATCTTGAACATTTGGAGAAAGCGGGACGGCAAAAGCCGTCCGAAGTCAGTCCGGCTGATATCGCGGTATTCATGGGTAACCTGCAGAAAAAGAACATCGGACCGCGCAGCCGTGCCCGCTGTTTGTCAGCCATCCGCATGTTTCACAAATTCCTAATGATTGAAAATTACGCTGACTGCAATCCTGCTTCAATAATCGAAGCGCCACGCACGCTGCATAAACTGCCGCAGTTTCTTGACTGCCGCGAAGTTGATGCCCTGTTTGCTTCCTGTCCGGGTGAACGGGGCGAAGATCTGAGGGATCTCGCCATGTTGGAACTGCTGTACGCCACCGGACTGCGGGTGTCCGAGCTGGTTAATCTCAAACTTCGTGAAGTAAATCTTGATTCCGGTTATCTGATGACTGTCGGAAAGGGAAATAAGGAACGGTTGGTACCGATTGGTGAGTCAGCCCGAGTGCGGGTAGCAGCCTATCTGGACACGGTCAGACAGAAAGTTGACCCGTTGCGGCAGAATCCTTACTGTTTTCTATCCCGTTTGGGTGGAGCTATGAGCCGCCAGGCGTTCTGGAATATCATCAAAAAACGGGCGGAGAGGGCGGCCATCCGAAAAAACATCTCACCGCATACCCTGCGGCACTCTTTCGCTACCCACCTGCTGGAAAACGGCGCAGATCTTCGCAGTGTGCAGATCATGCTGGGGCACGCCGATCTGGCCAGTACCCAGATCTATACCCACGTTACCCGTGAGCGACTCAAACGTCTGCATCAACAGATTCATCCGCGTGGATGATACATCCAGATGCCGCTCCAACTCAGTTTCATTGACACGTTTGTGTAATCAGACTAAAGTTATAACTTTGTTGTAAATGCTAAAATTCAATCATCTTATTGGCGCATGAATCTATGGCGGAACAATCCGGCAACAAGCAGGAACAGAATACACTGACATATTTGAGTCTGTTTGGATCGAATCTGCTTGATGCTCTGATCAAGACATTTTCCAACCCCGAAACGGCCCGTCGCAATCGGTTTATACTTCTAGTCTCTACCGCTGTGCTGCTGACACTGGCCATTCTCCCTAATCAGCAAATCTCTAAACTTTCCTATAAAGTCGGCGATATTGCCAAATCCGACATTCGAGTAACCCAGGAGATGCTCGTAGAAGATAAGGCGTTGACGGAACAGCGTCGTAAAGATGCCGCTAACAACGCTCCGGTCGCATATAATCTGAGCGACCAGGTTTCGGGCGCACTTTATGACAAGTTGAAACAGGCTCTTGAAATTATTCGCTCTGTCCGTGATGTAAAGGCTGAGAAAAGTATTTCGCAGTGGCATACACAGTTGACGCCTTTGCTGGATACCGATTTGAGTGAGGCTGAAATCCTGGCGTTGACCAGGATCAAGTCAGATAAGCTTTTTCTGGAAAGTGTCTCAGGATTGCTGAATGATCTGTATCAACAGAAAATTGTCCTGGACGGAAAAGTCTTTCAGACAGACACTCGACGCGGGCTGGAAATATCCGATAACAATGGTCGCCCCATCGGTGGTGGAGATGTTTCAACAGATTATATCGAGATTAATGAGGCCCGCCGGATAGTCGGCACCTGGAATTTCAAAGGAGTGGGTACTGCTTCTGACAATGCCCGCATTTCTGCTGTGATTGCCAGAATCCTCCTTCCCAACCTCTTCTATAACCGCGAAGCAACCGAGGTGCGTTCCCGACGGGCTATGGAGGCGGTGCGCCCCGTGCTCTTCAAGCTTCAGAAGGGGGAGATGATCGTGCGGGTTGGCGAACGGATAACCCCGGAAGAGTCCCATAAGCTTGAGGCGATATACGGTACTCAGCGCAGCGGCAGCCTTATATTCACGGCGGCCGGAACTTTTACGCTGATACTTGTACTGTTTTATTTTCCATACCGGTTTGCCTGCAAAAATATTCGGAAATTCAATCCGACCAATAAAGATGTCCTGATCATCTCTCTTTTGATCGCCATCAGTTTCACCTGCTTCAAGACGGCTCTCTTGATAACGCATAATATCGGTCCGGTATTTCCCTCCATAGATGCTTCAAGTTATTTTTATCTGTTTCCGTTTGCCGCAGGAGCGATGATTGTCAGGGTATTCATCAACTCCGAGGTTGCGCTGGTCTATTGCGCTATTCTGGCTCCGCTGCTCGGAATCATGTTTGACAACAATATGCTTGTGGTCATCTATTCAATGCTGGGAAGTATCGTCGGCGCTCACGGGGTACGGCATTGCACCAGTCGCGGTACGATCTACACCGCCGGATTCAAGGTGTCTATTGTAAACCTGGCTCTGGCCCTGTCGTTCCAGACTTTTAATAATGCTCTCTTTACGACACAAACTCTTTACGTTGCTCTGTTCGCTATATTCAGCGGTTTCATCAGTGCTGGTTTCGTGTCGAGCTTTATTCCGCTTATTGAAACGCTTTTTCAGTATACGACCGATATCAAGTTGCTGGAACTCGCAAACCTTAACTCTCCGGTGCTTAGAGAACTTATGGTTAAGGCGCCAGGGACATACCACCACAGTGTTGTCGTAGGCAACCTGGTGGAAGCCGCCGCCGAATCCATCGGCGCCAATCCTCTGTTGGCACGTGTTGCGGCCTATTATCACGATATCGGCAAGGCCACAAAACCGCTCTATTTTATTGAAAACCAGGCCGGTGAAGAGAACCGTCATGACAAACTTACGCCCAGCATGAGTGCGCTGATCCTGATTTCTCATATCAAGGAAGGTGCCGAACTGGCCCGTGAAAACAGGCTGGGACAGCCAATTATCGATATTATCCGTCAACACCACGGCACGGCATTGATCAAGTTCTTTTACGAACGGGCCAAGAGTCAGGCTGCGTTGACCGGTCTGACTGTTGAGGAAAAAGATTTTCGCTATCCAGGTCCCAAACCGCAGACTCGCGAAGCAGGCATTGTTATGCTGGCAGACTGTGTTGAAGCCGCCTCCCGCACCTTGGTAAATCCCACGCCAGACCGTATACAGGGGTTGGTCCAGAAGTTGATCAATAGCATATTTATTGATGGTCAACTGGATGAATGTGAACTGACTCTAAAAAACCTGCACGAAATTGCCAGAAGTTTTACCGGAATTCTAAACGGCATTTTTCATCATCGGGTTGATTACCCTGAGCCCGCCCACAAGGGTGGGGACAGTTCCAGAAAACCGGAAATTAGAGAAAATGCCAAACTTGAAATTGGAGATGTGCCACATGCTGATAATGTTGAACAATCGCCAGAGACGCCAGCGCATCAAGAGTCTTCAGTTGAAAAAAGTAGCGGCGAGAATCTTAAACGCCTTGGGATGTCCTGAAGGGACTGAGCTTTCCGTTTCGATTGTGGGTGACCGCTCAATGCGTATAATTAACCGGGAATATCTTGCCAAAGATCGCCCGACCAATGTGATTTCGTTTTCTCTGCAGGAAGGTGACTGCGGTGGGGTGAATCCGCATGCTTTGGGTGACGTAATAATCTCCTCAGATACCGCCGCCAGGGAGGCTGAAGATGGCGGGATGGAATTCTTTGAGCGCCTTTCGTTCCTGCTGATGCACGGAATCTTACATCTTTGCGGTTATGATCATGAACGAAGCGGTGAGGTGGAAGCAGCTAAAATGCAGCAGAAGGAGCAGCAGCTATTCAGAATTTTGAAGAAAGAAGGGTTGTTAAGCCGTACTTTATAAATATAAATACAGGTTATAGCACTAATAAAATCAAGGCTTTACAGTGCGTAACTGTAGGTTTTTTTACTGAAAATAATCGGATTATTGTCAACACAGAATCAATAACTTACGCTCTTTTATACATTCTTAAACATTTTGCACCGTCAACCATTCGTCAACATCGCCTCCAAATTAGCCAGGCGTGCTTCAAAACCGCGAGCCATAAACAACAACAGTTCATCAGTCCGAAATGAATAACGATTTCCGCCAGGTATTGTTTCCGTCCATGCCGGCCGGAGCATTTTTTCAACTACTGAGCCTAATGCATCTAAAATACCGGATTCAACTGGTTCATATTCAGCCCCATGATTTATTATTTTTTCCGGCCATTCGTCATAGCATATAAACCCATATTTATATGGATCTAGCCCGTTATCTCCCATTATTTTAATTGCGCATTGAACAGTCAGACCAATATGTGATCTCGCCGACTCTCCTTTATCCTGAACAGCGGAAAGAAACTGAAATATACCAATCTCGGCTACAAGTTGCTTCGCCGCTGCTATTTCTGCCGGAGTGAATGGAACTACGCCGGTTTTTTCGCGGGCATCCGAGGTGTTGATTGTACCTGTCCCTGAATAAATAGTTGACCAGCGTTTTGACGCAGAACCGAATGTTTGAGTATTATCCGCTCCCGGAGTGGTATTGCCATTACCCCCTATACGTACACGCTCAGTATCCATCGTTGCAAAAACAACAGGAGTATTATTTTGAGTACCTATTACGAATGTTCCCTGAAACGCTTGATTTGATACGGAAGACGCTCCACATCCGATATACCCTTTAGCTGAGTTGGCTTCTGCCACCCCCCACAGGCTGACACAATATCGATCTGATGCCGCATTTGAATTAGAAAAACTGGTAATATATGGCCCTACGGACGTAGTGGCATCTAATGTATAGACCGGAGCAGACCCAACTCCACAACGCACCATGGTGACAACTCCGCCGCCAGGGAATGTAAAATTACTCAGACTACTAGCATAACTATCGCAAGAATTCGCCAGGTTGATAAAATTATTATCCATCTCGGTATTAGTCAGTATCCGCGTCAGATTTTGCCGTAATGTCATCAATGATAAAAGTATTGACATAAATCCCCCTATAGTTCGATTTTTAAATTGACTCTGTCCATATTGCTGTTACCCGGCGCGATGCCGCTTTCTCTTACTATTCCGGCCATTCCATTCCGCAGGGCCGTTCCGACCTGATCACCAAACTCCAGCTCCAGCTGATCCAGATAGCACTCCAGCATGTACAGCCAATGCCGTGATGAGTACCAGGAGAGGAAAAAACCGCGTACTGACAGTGCCAGTGGCGCCGTGGTGATAAAATCACAGCAGAAAATTTCGTCTTTTTGCTGCTGGCCATATTTTGTGATTGATGCCGTATTTATTCCGGGCGGCGTTGCGGCGTTGTATGCTGCCAGCCCTTTTGATTTGGTGTAATCACGGTCATAACGGACGATGATTTTATTGATAATGTCCTCGTAGGCGGTTTTGCTGCGGGTGAAGTTTTCTATTTGTGTCGGCGCAATTGTTTTGATGGCGGTGAACGAATCCGGGCGTACGATCAGCCGGGCAGCACCGGATTGAAATTTGAAAAAACTGCGGAACTCGAACGCAATCCTATTGACCCAATACAGCACGGAATTTGAATCGATAATGGCGCCGTTCAGGGTGTAACCGGATGGATAGTTTCCGGCCTGAGTGACGGTACCGGCATATCCGGCATAGTTGGCCAGCAGCCAGGCTATTGCTGATTGCGGGGTATTTTGTGCGAGGCCGACAACATCGACCAGGATGGCGTCGCCGATCAGAGTATTGGCTACAGAGTTTCCGGCGAGGGTGACGCTGCCGGTTTTGGTGACAGATCCGGATCTGGTGACAGTTCCGGTCTTCGTAGCCAATCCGGATTTTGAAGCGGATCCGGTTTTTGAAGCGGATCCAGATCGTGAAGCGTTTCCGGTTTTGGCGATAGTACCAGTTTTAGACGCGCCCCCGACGGTATTGTTCGCGGTTGTGGATCCGCCGGTCGCATTATAAGTTACAGTTCTTGACGCGCTTGAAATAGTCCAGTCCGCGACTCCATCATTTGAGTAAGATGATTGATTTATATTTACATCGACTTGATTGGAGGACATATCAGTCCCTGTAACTGAAAATGTGTAAGTGACACTTCCGCCATTTGCGGCGGTCTGCATTTCTGCAACGTTTGAAATGTATGTCGCTCCGTTCACAAGTATAGTTACCCCCGCGCCCTGTACCGCTCCGGCCGGGATCCCTATCCTATGAATGGTCAAGCTATAAGTAACCGCCGTACGGGTTCCCGTTACCGCCGGGAATGTTACCGAAGCATAAACTCCTGAAGGGGTATAGGCCCCGTTCGGAGGCGATAAAGGGCAGTTTGTTGCCGCTTGACCGATCGAAGTCTCGCCGGTATGAGTATGTGAAGCGTTCGAAATAGTCGGATTTGAAACGGCAATACTATCAGATATCCCGATATTGTCCCCGACCAGTATTGCGTCGGAAATGCCAATCGTATCCGAAACCGCAATTGTATCAGACACTGATGTTCCATCCATCACAGCCAACAGATCAGATACGCCGATGCCGTCATTCAACATCAACTGAGCGGCTTGAGAAATAGTGATAAATCCGGGAACGGTAACGATACCTCTGCCGAGATATGTGGCGTGTTCGTGCCCTGATTGGCCAGTGTAAACGGTACAGATGGCGGTAATATCCATCAACTTGCCGCCGATTCGGCCCCAAATTTTAGAAACCGACTGAATAGGATGGTCAGCTATCAGGTATGCAAAATCGTTCGGGCGAATTTCAATAATATCGGCCCCGCGTTGATGTGTCGCCGCAGTTGTAGAATCCTGCGCCCTGGTGATGGTGATGTTAGAACCGGAAATGCTGGCAACCAGAACAGTTTCATCGTCAATTCCGCACCACATACCGACCCAGAAACCGGAGGCATCGGAAACGTTCATTGTCGTTTGGCCGGCGGTCATTCCGGCAGTCAAATTTGTTTTGATACCGGCATCAATCGCCAGAGTCGGGAATTTCTCCAGCGAACCAAACACCACAGGAATTAATTTACCGATATCATCCGGATCAGCATCCGGAAAAGTCTCCTGATCAACAATACTGCCCACAGTGGCCCGCAACTTCAGCGTGTCATCCTGAATTGTCAATGTAACATCCACATCATTCTGCCCGAACGACGACTCCTTAACATATCCGGAGAACACAATCTGACCGGGGAATGTCACACCCTGGCCAAGCCCAGTTTTGTACCACGCGAACAGGGTGGCACGCTCCGCCTCGATGTCGTGATTATCAATCAGCACCATGATGTTGTTTGAATCGGTCAAATCAACAGCCATGGTGACGGTAAACTCACCGACCGAGAATTCACCCAGAGAGCCGGTAATCCCTTCTGTAATGGTGCCCCAGCGAGTCACCCAGGCTTTTGTTGATACAAAACTGCCGGTTTCCGGATCCTGAAAATTAGTGACGATGCAATCGGAAATATAGACCGGCGATCCGGCAATAATGATTTTGAGAATCCACGCCGGGCGGCTGCCGCGCTGGCGATTTTTCTCAGTTATGAAACCTGCAGGAAAGTTTCTCATACTGTCACATATCCTGTGCCGGCGTAATCTGCCGACATGTACGGCCAATCATGGAAAATAGATTCGTCAGTGAACTGTTCAGCCAGCGTCACAGTGACCATGAAATACTGTGCAGAATAGGGAACTACATTGATAGGGCCGGATAGTTTAACAGTGCGGGTAACGCTGAGATGATCAGTCCAGAGGAACAGCCCCTGATTGCCGGTAGTCTCGTTGTCAAACAGGTTAAACAGTTGATCCAGCACGGATTGAGTAATTTTCGGGATGATCAGCGTGTATGTCCTGGTGATGACGGAACGGTCATAAACATAGAGCGAACCGCCCAGAGTGCGCCCTGATGACTGTGACTTTGTAATCTTGATCCGGCAGGGACGGCGCGGCGGCGGAGTCTGCACAACAGTGCCGACCGCACAATAAGTGCTACCGACATAATCAGATCCGCAATAGCCTATGCCCTGAAAGCTGTTATCCATTATTCCATCAACTCCAGAGATATATTGAACACATCGCCATTTTCCTCAAAATCCAGTGAACTACTGTTGAAGCAAACCGTTTTTACCGTGCCGTCCGACCATGTCCAAGTGAACAGATCCGCCATACCTTTTGTATGAATAAAAAACGACTCCAGATCGGTTTTATCCGCCAGCGGCATATTCTGCCAGTGAACCGACCAGACAGTGACACGGGCTCGGTAGTTTCCGGCAATCATCATCCCGGCAGTGGTATTGCTCACTACACAGTCATATGATCTGACACCGCCGGACGGCCTCGGGCCATGGCGAAAAACTACCTCTGCCTGTGAGTGGGTGAAGCGCATTATTTCGGGATGAAATCGTTACAGACCATGACAAAAATACCATCACCAGGGCTGTCGATATTGGTCTGATTGGTGTTAAGAGTGTTGGAAAGTGTGACCAGATTCGGAACGATGGCCGTCCGATCGGCGCAAGCCTCTTTGTTGCCGCACTGGCTGCATCTGCTATCTACTGTCCACATGTTGAGACTCCTTTAAACTGACATTTTTGCCAGACGCTTCAGCTCCGGCCATACCTGCCGGGCCAGCTCGCTGGCGGTTGTTTGATTTGTGACATTCGGCAGGGTGAAATTGAGATCGCCATTTACGCTGATTGATGAACCGGTGTTTGATGCAGCCGGAGCGGATGAATAACTATCAGCCGGTACCAGACTTTTTGCTGTAGATTTGCTAACATATGGCGATGGAGTATTCAGCGACACAAACGGGCTATTGCTGTTGGAATTCTGCGAGTTTGACGATGTTGACGTGCTGCCAGTTCCAGCAGTCTGCCGCTGAGAGAGAATCTGAGCAGCAGATTGATACTGATACTGCCCGGCGGTGGCCTGATTAGCATAAATTGCCTGCGTGCCGTTAAAGCCGACGATCTCTCCGGATAGCACTTTAATCTGTTCTTCCAGGTCGATCTGTTTCTGTTTGCTGGAGTTCACCAGCTCCTGCATAGCTTTTTCAGCCTCAAGCGCTTTTATCTTGGCCGAGGCACCGGAAAGGGTCGCTTTGTCGAGCTGGTTCTGTATGCCGATAAGCTTCTTTTTGCTATCGTAAACCGCTTTTTCCGCATCCAGGATTGACTGATCGACACCGGCCTGCTTGCGCAGCTCCTGGTTGTAATCAAATGTCGCATCGGTGATTGCCTGAATATCCGCCTTTTCTTTCTGACTGGCATCGAGCGCCGCAACCGCCGCAGCCTGTTTTTTATAAGCCAATGCCTGTACAGCAAGAGCGTTGCCGGATAATGCCTTTTTTTCCAGCCGCAAATATTCAGCAGATTTCTTATCCATTTCCTGCCGGATCTGTTCGGCTTTTACATACTCACCAGCAGTTTCAAGGGCGGTGACGCGAATCCTTATATAACCATCCTCAACCGCCTTGTTTGACGCAATCAGCTTGGCATTCGTCTCCACATAGGTTTTGCCATAGGCGAGTAAATCAGTCTGCAACTCGGCAACCGCTTTGTCGTGCTTGGCCAGCTCCGTCAGATATTCGTTGCTGCTCTTGCCATTGGCCTCGGCGATCTTGTTCAGAACATCAGTTTCCTTTGCCAGATACTCCTGAGCGGCATCCACTTTGATCTGTGCGGCCTTCATGACGGAATCATGTTCCCACTGGTAGTATTCCTGCGCGGTGATCTCGCCCTGGTCGAATTCCGCCTTGAGTACAGCGCCACGAACATCAGCTTGTGCTTTGGCTATAGCCGACTTGGCAGTCTGATTTTCTTTGAATACCGCCAGTTCCTTCTCCCAGGTCTTGATATTATTCTCGCTCAGATCCTGTTCAGCCTGGTCGCCTTTTGGGTCTTTCGATTTCGGTTTTTCGTACGTCCAGTCAGACCAGCGCTCTTTCGCCTTTTTATTAAAATCTTCACCGGCAGATACAATATTTTGCATTTCCGCCTTGGCTCCGGAGAGATTGCCGGTCAGCACATTCGCCACCGCACTGCCCAGGGCATAGACACGGTACGCCATCAAGCCTATCCACTCACCAAGGGTAGCTGCAGTTTTGCCGACAAACATCAGCATGCCGCCAAACGCCTCACCGATAACCGGGGCGTTTTTGCCCATATACGAACCGACCGCGACTACCGCCGGGAGCAATTGTTCGCCCAGCTGGATTTTGAGCGACTTTGCAACCAGTTCGATCTCGTTCATATTTTTTTTGTACTCTTTGGCCTTTTTCACCCCTTCGTCACCGACAATCAGGTGCAGGCGTTCAGCGGTTGCCCGCGCCTCTTCCATTGCCTCCGGAGTTATTTTTAGCAGCGCACGAACATCATTCCATGATTTTCCATAGACCTGCATGGCAATAGTGTTGCGATCAGTACCGGCTTTCATCTCGGATAGCGCCTGGTTGACCTCGGGCATCAATTCCGTTGTTGCCCGTAGATGGCCGTTCGAATCGCGCACGTCAACGCCCAGTTTTTGGAAGACCTCTTCGTTTTTACCGATGGTCATAGCCAGTTTCAGCGCGGCTTTCTCGGCAACATCGTTTTCGACGCCATATGTATGCATGGCCACAGCGAAAACAGAGGCTTCTTCTGTTGACGAACCCATGGTGCCAGCCAGTTTGGCAACAGAAAGCTCCCAGTTGACGTATTCGCTGACGATGCTTTTCAGTGCCATGCCACCGGCAACGGCGACCAGCGAGCCTACCGCGCCGGTCAACAGGTTGAATTTGCCGAGCACACCCTTGAACGCGCCATCAATGCCATCAGCAGCGCCGGTACCGGCAGATTTTACTTTGTCGAATACGGAGCTGGCGTCATCCTTCGCACTCAGCAGCCATTTCATGTCCATCGCCATGGGGTTGCTCCTCTTGCGGCGTCAATGCCTCTTCTGCAACTGCCAGCAGGTCCAAATCATCACGATCAGCGCCGTAGATATCGAGTATTTTGGCGCCGATATTCAGTTCTTTCAGCCGAACCAACCGATCACGTATTTCCATGATCCTGACACCGCCCGGCAGCAGCGGCGTGATCAGGCAGCCGGATTCCGTCTCACAGCCGGGAACAAGCCCGTCAACACGTTGGGCCTCCCGGCAATCATCACAGTTTACCCCTGGATAGTCGGATCTTGCCCAGAGGTGTTCCCGAAGTTTTTTCTTTCATTTTCCATTTCCAGATCCATCAGCCGCTCCAGATCCGTACAGACGCTGCTGACGAATTTGGCGAAATCGCTCCATTTACGCATCAACAGTTTAATGTTTTCCGGTGTACATGGCAGCGGCTCACCATCTACCACCAGACCATCCCACCCGGCGATAGCTTCAACGCCGAGCAGTTCCCCGAATTTTAAATTGTCGAATGTTTCAACCGGCTGATGATCACGATCCCAGGTGGTTTTACTGGCCTGTTTGACAAAACCGGCGAAACAGTCACGCGGCACGAAATTGACCGTGACTGACACCTGATCATTAAATTTTGCGACAACCTGTTTTTTTGAATTACGGACCAGTGTTGATACATCGAAACCTTTTTGCATGGGTTACTCCTCAAATTTTTTTATGCCAACAGGTCAGTAGTGATTTTGTTTGTCAGAGTACACCAACAGGGATCGGTGACACCGGCCATACCGGTCGGCGCGGCGGTTGCCCCCAGGATCTGGTAATCGCGAGTGTTGTCGATAATGCCCTGCTTGTGCGGGTTGGCGTTTTTGTCCGGCACCAGGTTAGGGAACTGGAACATAATGGAATAGGGAATGGCCCCCTCGATGATCGGGCCGGTCAGGGTGATGTCGCATTTCTGCGGGATGTTGCCCTTGATCTTGAGGCGGCCGGTGTTGTCCTTGAGGCGCGGAAAGGTCAGCGCCAGGGTGCCGCTGAACAGGCCATCATTTGTTGGCTCGTCGATCAGGTCGCGCCCTGCGCCGCCATCGACATAAGCACCGTATACTCCGGTGAGCTTGCGCTCCAGAGTGATGACGAACTTGGAAGGTGCTATCTTGTCGCCGGGGCTAGCCAGTGCGGCGGCGGAGGCATCGTTCATACGCACGACCGCCTGCCCGTAGTAGGCGCGGTTGGCGGTCTCCAGAATCGTGACAGAGTTGAACGTGGTCAGGGTGTTGATGACGGAGTCGACCACCAGGTCGATGCCGGGTCCGCTGAACTGGAACTGCAGCGGTTTGCCGGTCTCGCCGGTAATTACGACTTTGGCGATTTTCCAGGACGGGATTTCCTCGACAAATCCGGTACCGAGCTTGGCGACCAGGGTAAAAAACAGGCCGTCGACGTTTTTGGCGATCTTGAGGGTATGGTCCTTTGACAGCGTCCCGGCGGCATGGGTGGACGGCGTTCCAGCGGTGCCGAACAGGGCGGCCAGCATGGAGAGCAGCACCTCGTCGTTATAGCGGGTGTATGCCGTTACGGTCGGGTCAATTTTGGTTTGACCGGGGGTTGCGGAGGTGGCGAAAAACTGCCCGAGTGAATCATCTGTTATCAGTCCATTGGTCGGGTCAGCGCTCCAGGGGAGAGCCAAAAAACCGTCACCGGCAGCGGCGGCAACAGCGGTGTTCCATATAGTGGCCTTTTTGAGGCCATATACTATTTCTGCTCCTGTGAGTCCCATTATTCGTCACCTCCTTCATTGTTTTCAATGGCGGCGCTTTCCTTACGCTCCCACGGCGCCTGCCAGCCTGTATACGGGCGTTCGAATACCTCATCCGCAAAATAGTTTTCATCGATCTGATAGATGTCCCCCTCTACCAGATGCAGGCCAGTGACTGGGTGATAGCCGCCGACTTTGGCAATGACTTCGATATTATTATTCATGGTGTACCTCCTCTATTTTGCTGACTCTTTGTTGTAAATTTGGATGGTCTTCCGGGAACTCTCCAGCGCCGCACGGTATGTTTCGAGGTTGATCAATACATCGCGGCGGCCACGATCAGAGAGACAGTATTCAGCCGCCGGGTTGCCCGGTTGCCACATCTCCACCGACCGCATTGCCGGGTGCGGCTCTACCGGCAGAACCGGACGAATACACACTTTGCAGCAGCCCGCCGGGAATAAGCACAACGGGACGACTATCAACAAAAACCGGCTTTTGTTCCGTTTCGATTCTCGACACATTGACGTTACTCCTGATTTTAATCTGACTGATTGCCTCGCTGATCTGGTTGGTCAATTGCAGCATTTTGGCACCGGCTTCGACATCCTTTTTCAGCAGCGCATTTTCCCGGTCCAGGCGATCACGGTCATTAAAAACGTGCCTGACATAGAGTCCGGCGGCGGCAACCGTACAGAGCGCCAGCACGGCCAGAACTATCTGGATCTGCAGCTTATATGGGTTAAGATCTGACGAGTTCATTCGATCCCCCGTGGAGTATCCAGTACATCAGGTTGTCGATATCGGCGCCCGCCCGCAGTTCCACCTCGCTCATTGGGCGTTCACCCGTTGAAACCAGCTGTTGCAATACTTCATCATGCGCGGGTTCTTCCGGATAATCTCCAGATACCGTTCCCCCTGCAGCACATTCAGCGCCTTGTAAAACGTGATACGGTTGGCCTTTTTTCGGGTGTATTGATTGATCCATTCGATCATCTCCGCGTTTGGCCGGCCGGTCAGTGCGTAATTGGCCGGGCCAAAAATGTTAACCAGTTGGATGACGATGTTGCCGCCCGCGCCTCTGCCGCAGTTAACCGATGTGTCGAATATTTCCGTGGCCAGCGCCTGGCTTTCCAGTTCATATAGCCGCAGCGGGTTCCAGAAGTCGCGCTCATACAGTTGCGCGGCGCGCTCTATAGAGAGGTTACGGATATCGATGTTCGGGTACGTGTTGGTGGCGATGCCGAACTTCGTGCACCCCTGCCGACCAGATCCGACCTTGCCGCCGGTCCAGTTGCCGGGATCAGCGCGGTCGCATTGCAGGCCGCCTTCGTGGTCGAACACTACAACGAGGGCTTTTTGCACGGTGGCGGCGGCGTAAACTGGGCCGCATGAGGAAAAGGTCCCCAGTACAACAAGCAACATACAGAGTCGAATGGTCATTTTCTGTTCCGCTCCAGCTCAGTAATCCGATCCGTGATGCGAGTATCGGTGGCCTCCAGGATGGTCAGCTTAGCTTCGATGGAGGAAAAACGGCCGGACATTCCCGCTATGGCAAAATTGAGACTCTGGATTGACGTGTATAGCGCCACACTGCTACCGAGAATAGTACTGATCAGGATGCCGAGCAGCCACAGCACCAGCGTCATTTTACCGCCGACAGATTTGATCCGCTCTTCCTGACCTGTATGCTCCTGGCAATTTTCCCGGCATTCTTCTGGCATTGGTAGATCCCCCCAGTGGTTTTTATTCGCTGCCAAACGGCGCGGAGTAAATAACAGTAAAACTGGCCTTGACGACCGTAAAAATAGTGTCACCGACCTGGACCGCTGAGTCAGTTACGAAATCCCGCAACTCGATAATCAGACCGGACCAGTAGGGGTCAGTCTTGAGAACGCAGGTAATATCCAATTTGAGGTTGTCGCCTTCGGTGCCGGCCTTGCCGGACCCGATGAAGCCTTCGACCGAGATCTCCTGCGAATGGTTTTCCGTGCCCAGCTCGACGGTGTCGTCGAGGATCGTCGTGTTCTTGCCCGTATAAAAAACGATTGACGGCATATCATCCGGGTGTTCGGTGTATTCCAAATGCTTGTCTACCAGCCGCCCGGCATCGGTGCGGAATGTGTAGACCTGTCCGTTGAACAGGGTGATGGTCTGGCCGCTGCGGATCTTTGCCAGCTGAGACTGAAGGTATGCGTCGATCTGATCAGCAATGGTCATTTTTTCAGCCCCAGTTTGATATGGGTGAAACCGGAGGGTAACTCCTCCGGTTTGCCGTCAAATTTGTATTCGGCGCCCTGAATCACAAACGAATGATTGTTGGTGATACCAGCCAGATCAGACGTTTTACAGATCACCACCGGTTTCAGTATCCCGGTTGATGATTCGAACGGAGATACATCCAGATAGTTTTTGCGGAATTTGCCCTGAATGGTCGCAATCGCGCTGCCGGAGAGTTTTATAACAACATCCTCTCCGGCAGCATCCAGGATCATATCCAGATCATCAGCGTCAAACTGCATCAGATCGTCTGTTTCTGACCGATAACGGTCGCGCCGATGGTAAAGTTCGGCGTGGTGCCGCCTGCGGTCGCATAGAGCTTGACAAAGCGTCTGACAGCCCGCGGATCGATGCCGATGGCATCAACCGTATTGGCGCTGGCCGTAACTTTCTGGGCAAACGCCGTTGCCGGAGATACATCGGCGTAGGTACCGCCAACCGTATCGCAATCCTGCACTTTGATATCGAGCGTCGGTGTCGTGCCGGTGACGGCACCAATATTAAGCGCAACTTTTACGCGGCACTGGAAACTCTGCATATCCAGCGCCTGCCCGATAACCCCTGATGCTGCGACAGCAGCAGGATCGAGCAGTCTGGTGATACTGGTTTCGCCGTGAATATCGTTAATCTTTCCCATGAGATAAACCTCCGTAACGGTATGTTTTTGTTAATCTTCGTTTTTAGTTAATTCCGCCAGGCGCATTTCGTACGCGGCGATCACGGCATCGTCCTCAGACAGCAGAGCGTCCAGTTCTTCAACGGTTGCCGCAGATGCTATTTTGTCGAGCAGTTCCAGTTTTGCTTTTTCCAGAGCGGCAGCCAGAGTTTCATCACTGATCTCTTCAGGCGGCTCACTGTAACGCGCGGCTTTTGAGTATGCGATCAGAGTGGCAGCGTCGGCAGCGGAGACACTCACAATCGTAGGGTTATCCGGTGAGCCTGCAAATACAGGCTCACCCTTGATAACGGTATCGGCAATGATTTTGACCTTTACCTCAGTCATTGCTTACTGCGCCCCACTATCAGTCGATACGCAGAATGAACCAGGGTGCCGTACCCCGATGTCTGACCAGAGGGTCAGCGTCACCTCAACCAGACCGTTCTTTTTCTGCGAGAACGGATCGACAACAACATCAACACCGGACCATTCAGCGATAATCAGATCGCTAAAGTTTCCGAACAGTACTTTGTCGCCCGGTACCTGCTTGGTTGCCTCGGCACGGTAGGTATTGACTGTGCCACTACCTGGCTCGGAGCCGTTTTCCCAGATGAACGGCAGGTTGGTGGCTTTTTGGATGCCTTTCATTTTTGCCCGAGCACTTGGAGTGGTCAGGTATGCCATCTGGCCGACATCGGCGTTGGCATTGGCCACCTGAGTTTCAAAATCGATGATTTTTGCCCAGGTGGCAGCGCCTCCGAACGTGGTGGTACCGATGCCGGTGGTATTGAGGATACCGAGAGGCTCACCGGCAGCACCCAGTCCGTTGATGGCAGCGCGGTCTTTTTCGAGGGCCAGCACGGTCATAAGGTCTTCACGGACAAATGCCTCGATATCCATTGAGGATTGAACGAGCAGCTCTTTGCTGTAGGCGGTATCGCCAACCAGGCGGTGTGGGGTGAGGCCCAACTGGCCGAACTGCTGATCAGTCGGCGTAACACCGCCGGTTTCCGGTAGCCAGTAAGCCGTTGCGCCGCCGGTAATGCGCGGGATGGCGATGTTGCCGACCAGACCCGAAAGTGTACGGGCGCCGAGGCGGGCGATCAGCGGTTTGTTGCGGAGCAAGCTGATCATGTCTGCGACCAACAGCGTATCCTGTACGGTTGCACCGCCGGATGCAAAAGCGTTGGCGGTGAGTGAGCGCTGGAACATCTGCTGTACCTGCTCATTGGCGCGCTGGAAGCTGGCTGTCATCATATCCTGCGGGATGAAGAAGCCTTTTGCTTCGCGCTTGGTCAGTTTGGCAACCGCTTCGGATGCTTCGCGCTCCAACCCTTCAAGTGGCCGGCATTCAGCCAGTGTCGCCATGGCTCGCACCAGGCTGTACTGTTTGATCTCGCGTTTACTCATACCGATGTCGGGTGTGACGCTGACCGGCTGACCGCCGATACTTTCCAGCGCCAGGGTGCGGAATTCATCGAGCGTTTTATCGCTGTTGATGAATTCGCGTGCCTCTTTTTCCAGTTGCGGGTATTTGGCCGCGATTGCCATAATTTCGCGGACACGAGTCTGCTCGCTGTTGCGAGCCTCTTTTTTTGCATCATCGATAATTTTTACATCTGGCATGGTTCTTTCCTCCGTTGTTGAGTTGTTTGGATCTGTTTGTGTGCAACTGCATGGATCATTGCCGCATGTTTCGCAGACGGTTTCTTCCGGATCTGTTTCCTGGCTGACTTCAGATGTTTTAAGGGTGATCGTGATTTCGGTCTCTTCCCAGGTGGTTTTGTCGCGCCCCATACCGACCGTGATATCAGCAGGTACGCTGACCGTGCTGATTTCGTACGGTTCCCAGTCGGTGACGCGATAGGTGCATTCACCGTCAACCTCAGATTCCAGTACCAGTGCGTGAACGATATATCCGACGCTGACGTTGGTTCTGATTCCGTCAAGGACATCCTGGTATTCTTCCTCGGCGCGTCCGCTTTTCCCAAAGCGCACATCAGCCCGCCCCATGCGGTCCGTTCCGATTGATACCGTTTCAACCTTGCCGATCTGGTTTCTGGTGTCGTGATCTTTTAATAGCGGTGCATTGGTCTGCAGCCGGCCAAGACGAACGCTGCCAGGTGAATGATCGAGGATTTCCATACCCCACCAGCGCTCAACCGGCGCTTCCGACGAAAACGCCAGCGACAGGGTGCGGGTATCGGCATTAACCGCCGCACGATCAAGCGTGATCAGGCGGAATTGCGGTTCCAATTTGCCCAACTTGCGGATATCGCGCTTTCCGCAGCCGCACACGCCTCTAACAATATCTTTTCCACATTTTGGACATTTCATACGCACTCTCCTTTATTGCTACGCCACAACCTCAACCGGCTCATCCTGCAATTTTACGCTGGTGCCGTTCGGCATTGGATCGATCAGTTTCACCCCATACCGCTCGGCCAATGCCTGCTCCGCCTGTATTTCGGCAAATATTTCTTCCAGATCCTCGCCCTGTTCAGCAGCCATGCGGGTGCGGGTATTGGTTTTCATTGCAATGCCACGCTCACCGGCCTGCTGATCCTTCAGCGGATCAACCCACAGCCAGCCACGGGGCCGCCATGACGGTACGGCGAATTTGTCGAATTTTGCGTAGGGGAGCGCGGAGCCGTTTGGCGTAATCAGCAGGCCACCCAGCAGCTGGACATCAAGCCAACTGATGGCGACATCATCGTTAAGTGTCTCTGACATCCATGATTGGAAAATCCGCCAGGTGTCACGATCATCCAGTTCACCCAAACGCCCGGAGCTATAATTTACTCCGGAGAGATCGGACGAAAGCTTGTGCGCGGAAACATCCAGACCGGAGGCGATGCCCTTGAGAGTGCGGGACATAAACGGGTCATAGTCGCCACCGGGCTCTGATGGCGAGAACTGTTTAAAATCGTATCCGGGCGGCAATTCTTCCAGCATGCCTGGTTCGACCTCTGAAACCATATCGCCATCCGGCGTCATTTCGTCGGCTTCATAATTGGTAAATTCATTGAGCGGAGGGACGATGAAACCCATTTTTGAGGCGGAAGTG
>JANXZX010000069.1 GCA_025355325.1 Geobacteraceae bacterium | reverse complement strand
ATGTTTTGTCGCCTCTCTTGCTTAAAGTGGTAGCTATTGAGAATTATCATTTATGCCAATACAGCTATTTCAATCTGCGTAAATCCAAAAGTCCGATCTTTAACTGAATAATCCTGTAGGCAGATTTAAAAAAGCCCAAATCATATGGCCTGCCAAGGCTGGCGCATATACCTTTTATTACCGGGTACGAGGTAAATGAATACACATCGGGATTTCCTTTTAACGCATTAAAATACACCTCTTCAATGGACATGCTTGTTCTTTCATCACACTGATCCAGCAGGTGAGAAAGGTTTTCTTTAAAAAAACCGACCTGCGTCCTGAAAAACCTCGTATCAACCTCTTTTTTCTTGACGTCCCAACGAATAAATACATTGTCATGAGGGGAGTTGGCCAAAATTTTATTGATGTTGTCAACGTAGATCCGTCCGGTTAATTTGTAAAATGAAGTGGTATTTTCCCTTAAAAACAGGCTGTTATGTACTGCATAATTAAGAATTTCACCTTCGCCGTAGCCCTTTCCTTTGACCATGATAATGTCGTTGGACCCCATAAAGGAAAGTATTTCCAGATGTTTCCCCTGCTGGCGGGCGAGCGTTGTCAGGTCGCTGTAATCATGCTGGTATAGGGAGTTTTCACAGAAAACAATGCAGTCGAAATCTGAATTCAGGATCAGATTATTGATGTTGCTAAGATATTGGTTGAGTCGCTCACGTTTATCGCTTAGCGCTACATGCACTTTCCCCACCGATGGATCGATCGTAGCGGAGAGTACAACAATGTTTCGGGGTGAAGTCATAGTACCCTCTACTTTGCACTGCTGCTATTAATTTGAATAACAGGAGGCACCGGTTGTTTCAGAAGTGCCTTCTCTAAAACAGTCATAACATCAGATGGGGTGACTGCCTGCATGCATCTGTTGTCAGTGCATGCTTTGGCACGCTCGGTATTTACGCAGGGGTTACACCCGACGTCCTTCATGATCGATGTTGCCCAGCCGCCAGAAGAGGCAGTAGGTCCGGTACCGTGCGCCTCACTCGGTCCAAATACCGCTATTACCGGGGTTGCAAGCGCTGCGGCAACATGTGCTGGACCTGTGTCCGTTGTGACAAGGACCCGAGCATGTGCGAGAACAGCCATTAATTGTTGCAATGTGGTTTTTCCTGCCAGATTAATTACTCCCGGGAAGCTTGCCGCAACGGCTTCACTCAAAACATACTCACTCTTTTCCCCGATCAAAACAATTTGTATATCCGGTACCTGCTGAGAAATAAGTCTAATCAACTCACGCCAATTAGCTTCAGGCCAGGAACGTAATGCTGTCTTACCCCGGGCTAAAAGACTGTTTCCAGGATGCAAACACAGATATTCGCGATTATTGCCAATCAGATCGGCACATGTTATGTGCCCGGGTGGGCGAAGCGACGGCGCTGCATCATGGCAATAATGGGCAGGGATTCCCTGAGCCAGTACATATCCGGTCACATGGACCATGCTACGCCCTTCCGGTCTCATCTCGGGCGGTGGGAGAGTTGATTCGTAAATTTTCAACTTTGCGCGGACATGATGCATAAGGCTGGAAAAATGCGGACCGGTTTCAAGGCAAATGGCGAGATCATAGGGATTCAGCAGGGATTTTCGCAAAACCGAGAGCTTCGTTGGGCAGAGCAACAGTGGAATGCTCCGGTGATCAATTTCAAAAATGCGATCAATTCGTTGATCATGTTCAAAAAGAGCCCCCATTCCCCGTTTGACAATGATGTCAATTCGCGTTTGCTCCCCTAAAAAAGCTCTGATGGGCTCAATAACGGTCGTAGCCCAGATTGTATCCCCAAGACGTCCAGCCCTGATAATTAGTGCGCGCTTGGGCGTTTCTATTTCACTCGTCATGTGAAAGTTCCTTCAATATTTATTAGTGTATGTCGGCAAGTAAGTTTGGCTATGTACAGCCGTTTCAAGCATTTTACAAATTGCTTTTGCTCTGTGACAAACCACTGCACCGGTTGAGTATGCACTTAACCAGGGACAGTGGAGGCGTTAATATGTTATCGACAATGACTTTCTCAACAGGGATAGATGCGAATTTATTCTTCTTCTCCGTACTATTGGCATAATTATTCGGAGTATGATGAATAAGGCATGCCTTATCAATCTGCCTGGATTTGTTGTCATATCCGACTAAATTTCTAGAAGTGAATCCTTTAGGGATGTTTGCAAACGTCAAGCCTTGAGCCGCTCTCTCTCTGATACCCCATTGACCAAATTCAGGGTTAGAGGATAAGCCGCTCAAGTGTTCATGCATCAACTCTCTGTCCAGTAAGTACGTGCCTTGATAGGGTTCTGGGAGATTAATAAAACGATAGTCTTCAGATACTGTTACGTGCGGTAATAACCCTCTGTTTTTTCGTCGGGTACAATCTGTTCCGTACCATTTCGAATCACTGTTTTTTTGTTCCACACGTACGAAAGAGGGAATTAAATTGTATGGCCTTAACTGTTCCCTCCCTTTGACCCAATAAGCAATATTCTCTCTGCTAATCAGGATGTCGTCTTCCAGATACATAAAATGTGAGATTGATTCGTCATCATATAATGTGCGAAATATAGCGAAATGAGACCACGGCAATAGATAGGGATGTCCTAATCCAGTGGGGGTAAAGATATTAACTCTGAATCCTTTATCTTTAATTGCGCTGTTTATTTGCTCAAGTTCTTTATCAATTTGAGTGTTTGTAATTATATAGACCAAGACATCGTCTGCAAGCGTCCTAAAATTATTACTAATTTTATCGATGAACTGGAGCCTGTTTTCATTGAAATGAAAAATTACGCAAATAGCTAATTTTTTTGGCAAAAATAATTTTTCGGCCAATGCTGACATAGCATCACCTTTATTGATATATTGTTATCGTTGACTTGGTTATGAAGTAAAACTACATTGAAACAAATGCTTATTTTTGTGCTGCCAACTCCCAAACAACGTGAGAAAGTTGCCCTTTTAACAGCTTTCTTACCCACTTTAACTTTTCGCTCAATGAATGGGAAAGCTCTTTGTTGGCATAACTGGAGTAAACCGCCCGGCTATTGATGCATTCAAAATGTCCGGTAAATCCATACATGCGGCCGTCCGGATTTTCTCCGCAGAAATACTGATGGGTATTTTTAGTGATAATGTTGACGTGAGTCGGATCCTGAAAAGCTTCCTGATTTGGATAACAGGGGGTCAACGCAAAAAAAAGACCGCCCGGCTTGAGAACCCGGTAGACTTCATTCATAAACCTGATAAACAGGAAATGCACGGTGCCATTTCCGTCGATGTGTACTCTGGGAATATGTTCTATAAAATCAAATGCTGAAACAGAGTCGAAGTAATTATCCGGGAATGGTATAGGCTCCAGAAACAAATTTGCCTTCTTATAAGAAAAACCGTCGTCAAAATTTGCGGGATCAATATCTCGTACATCAATGCCGTACAATTTTTTTTTGTTGTATGGGTTTCGCGGAAATTTACCACAACCCAGATCAAGATGATTACTCAGACAATACCTCCAATGTCAAACTTCATATCGCAGCCTGACTAATAAACTATTTCAATGATGTCCGGCGAAGAATCTCGGCGTCGCTGAATTTTCTGTGGGGACGCTCAGTGCGGCGAACAGCTTGAATGCCTTTCCAATACTGAACAGCTTCCCAAAACGCTTTGTAATAGGTGAAGTTAAACCACAAAAAACTGATTGAAAGCCGGTACAGGATGGTAAACGCGTTCCTTGCCACATATGACGGGTCGCTCAGGTTTATCCAATGAAAGATAAATCTGTTTCTAAAATAAATTACATGGTTGCGCAGGAGTTTGGCTTTGTCTTTGCCGAGAGTTGCGTTTGAATAATGCCAAACTGTTGCAGCTGGCTCGTATATGCTTTTCCATCCACGCTTCCATGCCCTGTAAGCGATATCGGCATCTTCAAACAGAAATGGCGAATATAATTCGCAATACCCTTTCAATGCCTGAAGTTTGCGGGTATCGTAGGCCGCGCAGGCGCCAACAGCGTAAAGATTCTCCCGAACCGGGAGCTCATCTTTCATGCCTATGAATCCACCTCTGACGAAACCTCTGCGATAGGCGGCAATAACCGCCCCCTGATTTTTCCCTTCCCGTTCAACAATGATGCGGGGAGATACGGCAAACAGTTCCGGATCCGTAAAATGGGGTGCGAGTAGTGAAAGCAGATCAGCTTCAACTTCTACATCGGTATTTATACAAAGCAGTATGGAATATTTGGCGGATGCCATACCAACATTACAAGTCCGAGAAAAACCTACATTTTGAGGGTTAACCAGTAAGCGTGCTTCTGGAAATATGTCCTTCATAAGTTGGCAACTGCCATCCGTACTGCAATCATCAACTATGATAACTTCTGCATTGCCATGCCATTGTTTAACAGCCGCAAAGACCGAGGGCAGATTTTCTCGTAAAAGCTGCTCACCATTGTAATTAGGAATTACGATGCTAAATCCATGTGTGATGGCAACATCCGGAGCAAAAATATCATCCATATTTTTACTCATTTCCAAACTGGGTTGTGCATAGCCTTTTGTAAAGGCCATCGTTATGGATTAACTCATGGTGAGTCCCGCTCTCAACAATCCTGCCGTTTTCCAGAACAATTATTTTGTCGGCATGGAGTATCGTCGATAGCCGGTGGGCGATGACAAAGGTAGTCCGGTTCGTCACCAGATTGTCGAGTGCCTTTTGCACCATTTGTTCACTCTCTGTATCGAGTGCGCTGGTCGCTTCGTCAAGGATCAGGATTGGGGCATTCTTTAACAATGCCCGGGCAATACAGAGCCTTTGACGCTGTCCACCGGAGAGCCTGGTGCCCCGGTCACCGATGCCGGTCTGATACCCATCGGGCATTTCCATGATAAAGTCATGGGCATATGCTGCCTGAGCAGCCATTATAACCTCTTCATCGCTTGCAGTGGAATTCCCATAACGTATGTTGTTTGCTATCGTATCGTGGAAGAGGATCGTTTCCTGATCAACCAGAGCAATTTGGGCCATGAGGCTGTCCTTCTTAATAGTGCGGACATCATGGCCGCCAATCAGGATTTCCCCTTTGCCGGCATCAAAGAAACGGGCAATCAGGGAAACAAGCGTACTTTTACCGCTGCCGGACGGTCCCACGAGAGCGACCATTTTCCCCTGTTCGGCAACGAGGGAAACATCATCAAGAATATAGTCATCCTGATATTTGAAGGACACATGACGGAGTTCAACCCGGCTGTCTTCGTGCGTGAGTGTCTGGCCGTCGGGAGGATCGATGACATCGCTGGTGGCATCGATAATCTCAAAAACCCGTTCGGAAGCCCCGATGCAGCGTTGGGCTCCATTGTAGGCGCTTATCAGCTTCTTAAGCGGTGAATATACCAGCGCCATTGCGGTAATGAAGGAAAAAAACTCCGGAGCGGTCATGGTGCCGGACATGACTTTGTTTCCGCCAAAGTAGATAACCGCCGCAATCCCGAACGAGGAGATAACCTCGCTGATTGGCGACGACAGGGCGTTGTACTTTATCATCTTTCGGGTAAAGGTATAGTAACTCAGGTTGGCATCTGCAAACTGGTTAATCATTGTTTTTTCGAGCGAAAATGCTTTTACCACCTTGATGCCGCTGAGGGCTTCCTGCAGAATACTGGCAAAATAGCCCGCCTCTTCCTGTCCTCTGCGAGCGGCAAGTTTAATCTTTTTGCCGAGAATGTTGGCTGGATAGATGGTTAGAGGGATCACCAGAATTGAGATCAGGGCAAGCTGCCAGTCACGGTAGAAAATTACAAAAAGGAGCGACACCAGGCCTATGGCATCCCGGAAAATACCTGACACAAGCTCGCCGACGCCGTTCTGCATTACCGCCACATCATTGACGATGCGGGACATCAACGAGCCCGCCTGATTGCGGTGGAAGAAGTTGAGGTCAAGGTAGATATTCTTGCTGAAAATCTCGTTCCGGACGTCCTGGACAGCTAACTGGGCTGCCGTGTTCATGAAGTATTCGTTCAGGAAGCGACAGATGGCCCGGAAGACAAATATCATTATTATTCCTAACGGCAGGATCGAAAAAATCAGTACGTCCTTGGTCAGGAATATTTTCTTCAACAGCGGTTCAACCATATATGCAAAGGCAGCATCAAGCCCTCCGTAGGCTGCTGATGCCAGAGCGGCAATCACGATGCGCCACCAATATGGTTTCATGTAGAGAATAAGTCGATTAAATGCAGACATTTCAAGTGCCCTTTGGTTCGTTAAGTGGTTGAATCTCTGGAAGTCTACGCGTCACATTCATGCTGTAATCTGCCAGCCAATTCAAGTGCTGCAGTAATAACTGATTCTTCTGTAACTGACGTCATGCAGCGGTGATCAGTCGGGCATTCCCGCAATTTGCACGGTGCACATTCGACGGTATTGTTTCTGACAACCACAGATTTGCTGTTGTACGGGGAGGTTCCGGTGTGATCCGTTGAACCGAAAATGGCTACTGTCGGCACATCGAAGGCAGCAGCGATATGCATGGGGCCGGAATCATTGGTTATAAAAAAATTACAGCGCCTGATCAGCGCCATCAGTTCCCGTACGGATGTTTTTCCGGCCAGATTTACGGCGGTTCCATTCAGGTCGTTTTCGATATCTGCGGCAATTGCCGTTTCTCCGGGGCCGCCGAATATCACAACCTTTGCCGACCATTCATCCGCCAGACGTCGCGCCACCCGGGCAAATCTGTCGGGGTACCAGCGTTTGGCCGAACCGTAACTGGCACCGGGGTTGATGCCAAGTACAAAATCCTGTGGTTGAATGCCATGTTCCGCGAGAAGTGCGGTTGCTCCCTTTTCTTCTTCAGGTGTTACTGAGAGATGCAGAGGCGTCCGGCTTCCGGTAATGCCGAAAAATTCCATAAGGTTCAGATAATATTCGACTTCGTGGCATGCCTTTGATTCTTTTGCAGCGTCGTAGCGTCCGGTGAGTAACAGAGTGCGGCCATCGCTGCATTTCCCGATTCTGGCCGGAATGCGGGCCAGCCACGGTACCAGTGCGGAATCAAATGAGTTGGGGAGGATGATGGCAAGATCAAATGATCGCCTCCTCAGTTCCGCCGCCTGCCGCAATCTTCCGGCGGCGCCAAGATGCTTCCCCTTCCGGTCAAAGGTAATGATGTTATCGATTCCGGGATGATGCAAAAAAAGCTGCGACACCATCGGGTTGGCCAGAATAGTAATCTCGGCATGAGGAAAATGCTCTCGAATCACCCTGAGTGCCGGTGTTGTCATTACGGCATCACCGATCCAGTTTACCGAGCGAATCAGAATTTTCCGGATGGTGTCATGCCGGAATCCCTTCACAATGCCTCGCTTTTTGTCAGTGGAGTGGTGTCCAGGACAGGGACGCCTTCAACAACAGGGTAGGCAGTACTGCACGATGTGCAGAGCAGGGAAGAATCCTGTCCGGTCTGAACTAATTCCTCCCTGCAGATCGGGCAACAGAGTATCTGTAATAAATCAGGTGTCAGCATAGTATCCATGATAATAAGTTTGATTCGCCAATATGCCATAATTGTCATTGTTTTTGAAGTAAATTACAGCTTCGACGGTGTACGACAAATTTGTTGGACGCCACCACGTTGATGCTTTTATATCCCCCCTCCCTTGACGGGAGGGGGCTAGGGGGTGGGTGAAGCTGTAGTAATATCGACGTGTTACAATCAGCTTCCCCCACCCCTCAATCCCCTCCCGCAAGGGGAGGGGAGGTTGTTATTGAATCCACCAACATTTTTGTCGCAGACCCCATCTTCGACGGCTGATATGCTTCCAGTTTCATGTTGACGGTACTTTAATATGAATGATATTTACTAGCGTCAGGCAAGTAACTGTGAAAACAGCAATTTAAATGAATCTCGATCTCCAGAGACCTATGAATCCTCCGATTTCTCCCGTAGATGTTAGAAAATCAAACACACAATGGCCCGGCTATGTTCGCCTTGACATGAAAGGGTGTCAGGCTGTTGCCCAGGACTGGGCCGCTTCGGCAGTGGCTGATGCATTACGTTGCGGAACCCTGCATGAATGGGCGGCCGGGCAGCCTGTTAAAGAAGAGATGCGGGGGCGGGGGGTTATTTACTCCGTTGAGCTGCCGACAGTTCCTGCAACTCCGGTGGTGATCCGGAGAAATCGCCATGGGGGACTCATGGGCAATGTGACAGGAGAATTTTTCCTGTCTCCGACACGAGCGCCATTTGAGCTGTCAACCTCCCTCCGTCTGGAGACCGCCGGGATTGCAACCCCCGAAGTGATTGCGTACGCACTGTACCCTGTTGTCGGGATGTTTGCCCGGAGTGATGTCATGACCCGGCGTCTACCGGAGGGTGACGATGCTCCTGCGGCATGGAAAAAGGGGAGTGCATCATATCATAGTGCAATACTGAGAGCTATTGCCAGACTACTTAAGGCATTGGCAGATGCCGGGGCGTGGCACGCCGACCTGAATCTCAAGAATATCTACATTGCCGGCGCCGGCACCGATCTGACGGCATATCTTCTTGATGTGGATCGGGTGACCTTTCCGCAGGGAGGTGATGTTGCTGCACGCAATTTCACGCGGCTTGCTCGTTCGGTTCGCAAGTGGCGTACACGCTGGGGCCTCGATTTTGACGAGGACTCGCTGGTTCAGCTGGCTGCCTACATACAGGAGAACAGATGATGCGAGTAACTGCAGATCATGTCTGCATAGTGATGATGAGTGCAGTCGGGGATACGGTACATGTCCTGCCGGTGCTGCATGCTCTCAAACGGGCCAACCCCGCTATGCGGGTGACGTGGATTCTACAGCCGGGACCGGCAATGCTGGTGCGTGGACATCAGCTCGTCGATGAAATTATCCTGTTCGACCGTACCAAGGGGCTTCGCGGATTCCTTGATGTCCGGGATCAGTTGCGCACACGGAAATTTGATCTTGTCGTTGATCTGCAGGTTTATTTCAAGGCCAATATTATCACATCATTTGTTAATGCAACAGTGAAGCTGGGCTTTGATTTTGCCCGTGCCCGTGACCTTAACTGGCTGTTTACCACACACCGTATACCTCCCCATGCGATGCAGCACGTTCAGGATCAGTATCTTGAATTCTGCGACTGGCTCGGAGCGCCGACCGCTCCGGTTACCTGGGGACTCGGGCCGTGGAATGATGAGGAACGGGCCTGGCAAAACCAGTTTTACTCACGTATTGATCGTCCGGCGGTGCCAATTGTCGTGGCGACCAGCAAGCTCCAGAAGAACTGGCTTCCAGAACGATGGGCGGAGGTCTGCGATGCTCTTTATGCGGATTTTGGCCTGCAGCCGATTCTGGTCGGGGGGCGCTCTCCGGTTGAAGTTGAATGCGAACGGATCATCATGGAGCGGGCGAAACAGGCTCCGTTGAGTGCCTTGGGAAATGGCGGATTACGCGGTTTGGTCGGGATTCTGGAGGGGGCGGCGCTGGTTATCTCGCTTGACACAGGGCCGCTGCATATCACGGTGGCGCTTGATCGACCGGTAGTGTCTCTGATGGGATATTCCAATCCGAAGCGGGTCGGGCCATACCGTAAATTCGGCGATCTGATGATCGATGCCTACGGTGAACCGGGAGAGGATTATCCTATATCGATGGAGAATCGTTCTGACCGCATGAAGCGTATAGCCGTGCGTGATGTTCTTGAAAAAGTAGAAACTTGGCGATCCAATTACAAGTCGTGACGGTGCATTACTTCAGTCAACATACCCCTCAGCAGAGCGGGGTTGTCAACTGTCAGACCAAGCCGCGCGAGTAGAGTACACGCCTCAAGTTCCTGTGAAAGCCCTTTCAATTTTACCCCGTCTTTTTCTGTCGTGACCACTATCGTTGCACCACTGTCCCGCATCGCTCCAGCTATTTCTTCATACGGTTCCTTACTATAGACGACATGGTCCGGGAAGCTGATGCATCGTACCAGATTCAGCCCCTCTGCACGCAATCCGGCAAAAAACGAGTCCGGGTCGGCTATGCCGGCAAAGGCGAGTACTTTTTGGTCGGAGCAGCTGGAACATGAAACGGGAGAATTGTTGCCGAGGGGGAGCAGATCAACGATTGTGTGACTGGCGGTGCAGGCAGGAATATTCCCCGTGTCTATGGGAGGAAGCGCTCCACCGGGTGCGCGGGTAAAAATAACCAGGTCTGCGCGTTCCTTTGTTGTTACGGGTTCACGCAATATCCCGGCAGGCAGTGTCAGGCCGTTGCCGAACGGACGGGAAAAATCCAGGAGCAGAATGTTCAGATCACGATGCAGGCGCAGGTGCTGAAACCCGTCATCAAGCAGGAATATATCGGGCGAAAGCTGCTGCATTGCCAGTTGGCCTGCGGCAGAGCGGTCCGTGCCGATCACAACCATAAGACCCGGCACCGTTGAAGCCAGCAGATATGGTTCGTCTCCGCATTCCACCGCACTCAGCATTATTGTGGCACCATCGCTGACAACACTGGTCTGCCCTTCGAGTGATCCGCCATAGCCGCGTGAAAGCACGGCTACACGGTATCCCTGTGCGATGAGAAAACGGGCAATATATGCTGCTGTCGGAGTTTTCCCGGTTCCGCCCACGGTGATATTGCCGATTGAAACTACCGGGCGGGGGAGGCGGTTCGTCTTCATTATACCGCTTCGGTATAAACCTGCCCGCAGTTGCAGAGCCAGCGAATACAGCCACGCAAGCGGAGTTAGCATCAGCAGTAGCAGTTTGTCGGCAGGTTCTGTGCGTCTGCCGGAGACAAGTTCCCGCCAGTATGTCTGATATGATGTACTCATGTCATTAATCCAGCCAAGTTTCTACCGGCTTGCTCAGGAACTCTTCAATAGAAATTCCCTGGCCGCCGATCAGCAGTTTTCGTTGAGGGTTGAAGGTGCGGGCAAAGGCCTCCATGCCGGGCAGAGTTTCCTTGGCCCGGCTGCTTTTTACTTCAATGGCCGTTACTCTGTCACCGCGCCGCAGGACAAAATCGACCTCCAGACTTCCTTCTCTCCAGTAAAAACATTCCATATCAGTTCCGACAATGCCGTTCAGGATATGCGCGCCAATGGTTGATTCTACCAGTCGCCCCCACCAGTCACGTTGCTCCATTGCTGTCGCCAGATCAAAAGGTGATTGAGCAGAAAGAAGCGCGGTATTGAGAACCTGCAGTTTCGGGCTGGAAGCTCTGCTTCGAACCGATTGGCCAGCAAATTTTTGCAAGCCTGCCACCATCCCCGCACCTTCAAGAAGGTCAAGGTAATGGGCCAGTGTCGTGGTGTTTCCCACATCCTGCAACTGCCCCACCATCTTCTGATATGAGAGCATCTGGCCGGAATAATCGCAGCCGAGTTTGAATAGACGCCGCAGGAGTGCCGGTTTATCCACCCGCGTCATCATCAGGATATCGCGCGAAATGGTTGATTCAATGAGTGAATCTATGATGTATCGCCCCCACCGCTGACGGTCGTCAATCAATGAGGCGGCTCCGGGGTACCCTCCGAAAAACAGAAATTGCTCCAGTGACAAGCCAAAGGCCGCTTTCATTTCGGTATAGGACCAGTGCCGTACCGGGATAATTTCAAACCGACCGGCAAGGCTTTCCGTCAAACCATTTGCCAGCAGCAGTTGGGAAGAACCGAGCATAATTACCTTCAGATCGACCTCTGTCCGGCTATCCTCTTCCCACAGACGCTTGACGGTTTCGGACCATCGCTGTACCTTCTGGATTTCGTCCAGAACCAGTAATGCACCGCCTTCATGGCGGGCTCGAATCCGTCCGATGTCCCACTGTTGCTCCAACCAGACGGTATTCCCGGTTGCCGCATCCTCTGCCGAAGCGTAATGGCAGGGTACAGTCAACTCATCCATAGCCTGCTGCGCAAGTGTTGTCTTGCCCACTTGCCGAGGGCCTGCAAGCACCTGAATAAAACGTCGCGATTCGCGCAGGCGTTTCAGAATAGATGTCAATAGTGGTCGTTTAAACATCACATTTCCTTTGGAAGTGATTTTACTCAACGTATTGAGTAAAATTGCTCATAACATATGCTGATTAAGGAAGCAATGAGAAAGTGTCTTACATTTTGACGAGTTCGAGGGGCGTTCAGATTAAAACATAGGGGATATTGACAGGCCTGTTCACGAGTAAAGGTCGGTGTTTTCTTTTGGAACGAATTCGCTAGTGTGTTCAAGATGGCACTGAACCGATTGTAGACCTCAAAGGTTTTCAAAACCTTTGAGGTCTCGAAAATGTCAACCTGAACACTATTAGGAACAAATATACCTTGCGATCACTTCCATATGCCGCTCCGTGGCGCCGCCATTATCGCGCAGCAGCTTCAGGCCATTCTGTCCCAGAACACCTCTCAGCTCGCCGCTTGTAATTAATGCCCGACAGGTAACAGCCAATTCTTCCGGAGTATTGATCTGAATTCCTGCTCCGTACTGTAAAACCAGCGCTTCAATCTCACGAAAATTAGCCATATAAGGCCCAAAAACAGTTGGCACACCGACCGATGCCGGTTCAAGGAGGTTGTGCCCGCCGACCGGCACCAGACTGCCGCCGACGTAGGCAATATCGGCCAGTGCATACAGGTCCATCATTTCTCCGACGGTATCAACCAGAAGGACTTCACCCTGTTGAAACTGATATGTGTCCGGAAAGGAGGTACGCTTTTTATAGCGTAATCCGCTCCTTTCAAGCTGAGCCGCGATTTCATCTGATCTCACCGGGTGGCGCGGCACAAGCACGAGAAACAGGTCATTGATCTCGGCCGATAGTTCCTTGTAAGCCTTGATAACATATTGCTCTTCGCCGTCGCGGGTACTACCGGCGGTCAGTACGCAGCAACCGGTCGGAATTCCGTACCGGCTTCGTAATTGGCGGCGTTCTTCATCAGTACGTACTTGTGCCGGGATGTCATTTTTGAGATTCCCGGTGACCCGGATCGTCGCAGGATCGGCACCGATAGCGGCAATGCGTTCACGGCCGGTTTCCGATTGCATGCAGACTGCGGAAAAACAGTGCAGCGCAGGGCGGAAAAACCAGCTGAACGTCAGATACCGGGGGAATGAACGGTCCGAGATACGCCCGTTGGCCAGCAACAGCGGAATGTTTCTCCGTGCGGCTTCACGGCAAAAATTGGGCCAGATCTCGGTTTCCATTATGATGACGATACGCGGCTTGACCGCGTTGAGTATGGCGCGGACCGAAGCTAAAAAATCGAATGGGAAGTAAAGACAGAGATCAACCTCAGGAAATCCTGCTGTTGTCGATTTTCCTGTTTCGGTTGTATTAGATACGACTATGGCGTGTTTCGGATAGCGGCTGCGGAGTTCTTTAAGAAGGGGCCTGGCGGCGATCACTTCTCCGACTGAGACGGCGTGGAGCCAGATAACCGGCCGTCCGGCAATCCCAGCCAATGTGCCCTGAGAAACGAAGCCGAACCGTTCAGCAGTTGCAAGTGGCCATCCGAGCTTGATAGATCGGTAGATATTAAACAGAAATATTGGAATGAGCAGAAAGATGGAAAGTATGTTGTAGACGGTAAAAAACATGGCTCGATTTATGGCGTTGGTGAGGGAGTTTTGTCCCGGTCAAGCCTTAGCAGGTAATACAGTGCAACGGCGGTAAGGTGAACTATGCCCCACGCCCATAGTGTATCACTCAGGAAGTGCCCGCCCTGGGTGATACGGGCAGCACTCATCAGTATGCCGAAGACAAGCCCGCCCGCCATCCACAGTTTTGCAGCACGGGGATTTCGGCGCCTCAGCACGAAGAAGGGGGCCGATAGATAAAATGCTGCCGAAGAGTGCCCTGACGGAAATGAGCGTCCCTTGTGGGCGATACCTTTTTGCCATGGGTGCAGAAACTCTTTTTTGCCGCCAAACTCGACGACTTCGCGTGGACGCGGTCGTCCCCAATATTCTTTAAAAACGGAATTTACAATTAATCCCGGCCCGAGTGTCAGAAGGATTACGAGATAAAGTCCCGGCTTTATCCAGGCACGGTGCTGCCGGTAGATGCCGCCGATAAGAACCGCCGCCAAACCGCATACGCCAATGGCTATCGATGGCCCCCGATCCAAAAGGTACAGCAGGTGCCATGGCTGTTGATCGCCGACCGGCCATTTCCCATCGATCCAGAACTGTGATGACAGTTTCAGATCGGCGCCGCTCACGGTAATTACGACAGTCGCCAGGATGAGGAAAATAACGGGAAGAGCGAAATCACGTACTTTAGTCGTCATGCCGGTTCTCCTGCCCGTTTCCATCGGCGATGCACCCAGTACCAGTCGGCAGGGTGTGCGCAGACAAAGTCTTGAAGGTAATTCGCCAGCGCCTGAATATCCTGATCGATACCCGCCTCAGTGCGGTCGCCGCATGGTGGATATGCCGGGAGGAACTGAAGAACATGCCGGTCGCCATCCCGATAGCCAAGGACCGGCACAATCGGAGCTCCCGTTTTATGGGCAAAGATGGCAGGGGCCCTGTTTGCCCAGGCTTTTCTGCCGAGAAAATTGATCAGGGATCCGTTATCCTCGAACACCGCCTGGTCAACCAGCATGCCGATAACACCTTTGCTCTTAATAACGCTGAGGACCGGTTTTGCGGCTGCCTTGGTGTAAATGACCTTGTTGCCGTAACCCATCCTCATTTTTTCAACAATGGTGTTGAGGTAGGGGTTGTTCTGCTTCCTGACTATTGCCCAGACATTCTCATTCAGGTGCTGTTTGAAGGAGAGCGAGATCAGCTCCCAGTTTCCGCAATGTCCGCTAACGCAGAGTACGCCCTTATCCATATCCTTTGCATGCTGGAAGTTTTCTTTGCCGATGACCGTCATTGAATCCATCAGGTCATTGCCTTTGCCGTGATAGAGTCGGCACACTTCTACAATCGAAATACCGAGGTTCCTGAATGTTGCCAGGGCTATCTCTTCGGCAGTGTCAAAGGCTCCTGTCCAGGCAGGGTGCTTTTTCATGAACGGAAGTGCCTGTCTGATGTTATCAATGGCGATTTCTCTGCGTGAATGGAGAATGTTAAACAGGAATGAGCCGATATTGCTGCCGATGCGAGTAGATTGGGAGCGGGGGAGCACTGCTACGCACAGGGTAAAAAGGTAGAAAAATGCTGCCTGTATCAGCCAGATTGATTTTTTCATGGCAAGGGGCTTTCAGGATGGCCGCATAGCGAAAGGGCGAGGTGGGCGACACGCGCCGATGCTCCTCCCAACCCCAGCTTTGAACGTATTTCGCCAAGCTTATGCACGATAGTTGCGTGATAAGCTTGATCGGAGAGCAGTTTTGCAATTTCATCGGCTATTGTCGACGGATTTGCCTGATCCTGGATCAGTTCCCGGACAACCGTTTCCCCTGCGACAATATTGCAGAGGCCGATGTTGGGAACCTTTACCAGTCGTTTGGCAAGCTGGTAAGTCAAGGGAGAGAGTTTGTAGATGATTACCATCGGGGTTCCCACCAGGGCGATTTCAAGGGTTACCGTGCCGGATACGGAAACAACGGCATCACATGCCCGGATCATGTCATGGATCCGCTCGCGTGTGATGGTAACTTCAAGGCCGGCAGCAGTCAGCAGCGGCACAATGTCGTCATTTTTCAGTGTCGATGCCAGCGGGAGGATAAACTGAATGCCCGGAAACTTCTCTTTCAGTATCACGGCTGCGGCAATGATTTCCGGCAGGAGCCGTTCTATCTCGTTATGGCGGCTGCCGGGAAAGAGTCCGACAATTTCTCGCGATGGGTCAAGATCGAAACTGACGGCGGCAGCTGCTTGATTCAGCGTCACGGTGACCAGATCAAGCATCGGGTGTCCCACAAAGGTGACCGGCACTCCGGCACCTTCATAGAATGGCGCTTCAAAGGGGAGAATCACCGCCATGTGATCGACAAGCCGGGCAATCTTTTTGACCCGTCCCTGCCGCCACGCCCAGATTTGCGGGCTGATGTAGTACAGCACTGTAACACCGGCTTTTTTGGCAACCTTGGCAAGCCGCAGGTTGAAACCGGGGTAATCAATCAGGATTAACAGGTCGGGGGGATCGTTCAGAAGGATCTGTTTTAACTTTCGGAATGCTGCCGCAATGACGTCAAAATGCTTGATTACTTCAATCAAGCCAACAACCGCCATGTCGCTTGAGTCTACGAGCGTCGAAACTCCCGCTTCGCGCATTCTGGACCCGCCGATGCCGAAGAATTGCAAATCAGGAGCAAGTTTCAGAGCCTCTCTGGCAAGGTCTGCGCCGTAAATGTCACCGGAGGCTTCACCGGCGACTATCATGATGCGTCGCCCACTCTTCACGTGGCTTTCAGCGTTAGCCAACCAACGCCTCACGAATGGTGCGGGCTACCAAACGAACCGATTCTTCAGGCATTTCCGGGTAAACCGGCAGTGACATGCAGCGATTGGCGACGTCTTCGGCAATCGGGAGCGAGACAGCAGCATACGCGTCGGCAAAAACATCCTGCTTATGGAGCGGTATCGGATAGTACACAGCCGATGAGATCTGTTTCTCAGAGAGTTTTGCCATGATGACGTCACGGTGGTCTGTCAGCACGGTGTACTGGTGATAGACGTGAACACCTTTGCCGTCTTCATACGGTACGGTAACGATATCGCCGAGCAGTTCCGAATAGAGGTGGGCAACGCGGCGGCGTCCCGTATTGAATTCATCAATACGCTGAAGCTTAACCCGCAGGATGGCTGCCTGAATGTCGTCAAGGCGGCTGTTGTAGCCGATTACGCTGTGGTGATAGCGAACCCGGCTGCCATGGTTGCGCAGAACCTTGATCTGCTCCGCCAGTTCGTCGGTGGAGCAGGTGATCAGACCACCGTCTCCGTAGCAGCCCAGGTTTTTACTGGGGAAAAAACTGAAGCAGCCGAGCGGCCCGATGGTTCCGGTCATTGCGCCGCCTGTGGCCGCGCCGAAGGATTGCGCACAGTCTTCGATCAGCAGCAGCTGGTGCTTGTCGCAGATTGACCTGATTGGTGTCATGTCGGCCGGCTGCCCGAAAAGATGAACCGGAATGATCGCTTTGGTGCGGGGAGTAATGGCCGCTTCAATCAAGGCGGGGTCAATATTGAAGGTTTTTGGATCGATATCGACAAAAACCGGAATGGCTCCGGCATAGCAGATCGCTTCGGCGGTGGCGATAAAGGTGAAAGGGGAGGTGATGACCTCATCACCCGGTTTGATCCCGGCGGCTAGTATCGCAAGCTGCAGCGCATCGGTGCCCGACGCACAGGAAATGGCGTGTTTAGCGCCGAGGTAAGTTGCAGTTTCCTGCTCAAAGGAGGTTACATTTGGCCCCAGGATAAACTGGGTACTCTCTATGGCATTAAGTACCGCCTGATCAATTTCGTTTTTCAGGTTGTGATATTGGGTTTTCAGATCAACCATCGGAATCATGAAGGTCTCCTGTCCAGGCTGAGATTTATTTTGAGCGCAGTTTCCAGCGCCATGCGACCGTCACGGCCGCTTACTTCGGGTTCTTTATTTTCACGGATTGCCGCCAGGAACGATTCGATCTCACTTCTCAGGGCATCCGCCTCGCCGAGCTGACGCTCGTCAACTTTTACGTTGGGGACTCCCGGAAACAATTCACCGACTCCCTGCTGGGCTACCAGCATCTTGCGGTTCTGAAAGTCGAGGGTAATATAGGCGTTGCGCTGGAAGATGCGCATCTTTCGTTCGCTCTTCAGGCTGATGCGGCTGGCGGTGACATTGGCAACGCAGCCATTCTCAAAAAGAATCCGGGCATTGGCAATGTCTTCCTCGCCGGTAAAAACCGGTGCTCCGACGGCATCAACCCGCTCCACCGGTGATTTGACAATATGCTGGATGATTTCAATATCGTGGATCATCAGGTCAAGTACCACATTCACGTCAGTACCACGCGGTTTGAATGGGGCGATACGTACCGACTCGATAAAAATCGGATCCTGAAGAACTCCGTCAAGCGCCTGTAGAACCGGGTTAAAGCGTTCCAGGTGACCGACCTGGAAAACCACCTTGTTCTTCTCGG
>JANXZX010000068.1 GCA_025355325.1 Geobacteraceae bacterium | reverse complement strand
CCATACTGTGCAATTGCTTCAGCAGTAGCAATTGCGATAGTCCCGGGAAAGTACCGTTCGAGAGGCCAAATGTTGGCTCCTCGCTGTTTCAAGTGGGTAGCCTGAAATCGAGCTTACCCGCAATGAGATAAGACATGTTGATGAGGTTCTTTATGGACCTATAACCACGAGCCCTTCTTTTGGCTGACTGGATCAGGCCGTTGACCGCTTCTACCAGAGAATTTGTAAGCTTGCTGTCGAACCAGGCCAGCACACCGTTCCAATGGTTTTTGACGGTTCTGGCAACTTTTTTTATCTGTTCAATCTGGCTCCGAATCGCCCAATTGTACCAGCGCTTCAAGCGCGCCTCGCCGTCCTCGCGGTTTGCAGCAAAGAAGACATCCTGAAGGGCCAGTTTGATCATGTAGGCTCGACCGGTTTTTAGATGACAATAGCTCAGCGTCGTCAACATAGCATCCTGCTTCTCAGTTAGATTTTCAGGGTTTTTCAGGAAGACATAGCGAGTGCCGTGCAACAGCTCGGGGAATAGCAGGGCTTCTTCTGCCCTTACCTTCCCCAGAGCGTCATTCATGATCTGGATCAGGTGGAACTTATCAAAGGTGATTTGGGCATTGGGAAATTCTTCGGTTATCCCCTTGATGAAAGCCTTCGACATATCCATGCTAGCGTCGGTCACTTTCTCAGGCACTCCCTTGTGGAGGACGAAATCCTCTTTGAACGCGGTTACCGTTTCATGGTTCTTGCCGCCAGTTCCGAACAGCAGCCGACCTTGGTCCAGGTCGAAGAAAAGAGATATATAGTCCTGACCCCTGCGGGCTGAGGTCTCATCGACGCCGATACGCGTGACCTCGGAGTAATCAGATTGATCCCGGGCGCCTTTGACGTAATGATCAAGGATGCGCCAGATACGAGTATCATGCTCACCGAGCAAGGCAGATACCGCATTGACGGGCATTTCCCGGACCAGCGCCATTATGAGTGCCTCGAACAGAAGGGTGAAACCAGAGCCAGGACGTGCCCAGGGAACCTCGACCTGCTTTACGCCGCACCCGACATGGGGGCACTTGACCCGCGGTACGCGAGCAGTAAGGTACGCCTCGTACTGAAAGAAGTTCAGATGCCGCCAGGTTTTATCAGCAGTGTCATACGCAGGAGACTGGGCACCGCAGACAGGACAGGGGAACGTCGCCCCTCGCTGGAAACCGATCTTTATATCAAGACGCTTGCTCTCTTTGGAGAAATTAACTGATTCAATCTCCCAAGGGGGATTGATGCCAAGGGCGATACCGAACAACGATTCCATTTCCACTGTGTGCAAGCCTCCGGGTTATGAGATGGCAACTGTCATACCATTACCCACTCGAAATAGCGAGGAGCCAGAAATAGTTCATGTCGGCAGTGACAATCCGGACGTTGCCAAGCCCCTTTTCACGACAAACAGATTCTATGAACTCGCGCTGCGAAGCGGAGTTGGAAACCGCCGTGATGCGGGCGGCCGGGTACTTCTCGGCCATCCAGAGCGTCAGCGAGCCCCAGCCGCACCCAAGCTCCAGGATGTCCATGCCGTCATGAAGTCCCGCTCTGCGGCAGGTCAACTCAAGCATGGCCTCCTCGGCGGCAGCCAGGGTCGTACCTCCGTCCGGGTACAGGCAACTGCTGTACTTGCGGCGCGGACCCAGTACCCGGGAGAAGAAGGCGGGAGGCAATTCGTAATGCTGTTCATTGGCTGCGCCGGTCTCAACGGCCAACGGACTCTTCCGCAAGGTGGCGAAAAACTCGCGCTGCCGCTCGCGCTCAACCTCCGTGTCACCACGGTTCTCGTCCCGTAGTCGTCTTTGCAAAAGCAGCCTGATGCCGCGCCGGATGACCGCATCCGGTAGCAGGCCCCGTTCCATCAGATCAATCATCACGCTCATGGTTTATCTCCAGTTGCCGTGAATTGGCAGCGGATATCTTCCCGGCGGCTCCGGTTCTGGCCAGGATCCGAATAACCGATTCGTGAAGCTAAGCGCATCCGGATGGCCGTGCGCGTCCCGTCTGGTAC
>JANXZX010000057.1 GCA_025355325.1 Geobacteraceae bacterium | reverse complement strand
TGTGACTATCAGTCTCGGAGTATGCCGCATGGTTCGTGAAACCTTCTCGGCAACGCTGCTCGATTATGCTGACAAGGCACTGTACTACGGCAAACAAAATGGTCGCAATCAGGTGATATTTTTTGATGATCTGGTCGCTGCAGGGCTGGAAGCAGAGCAGGATATTGAACCTGGTGAAATCACGCTATTTTAAAGACCGGTTAGAGAGTTCAAAGAAACAGTATAATTCTCACGAATGCCCTGATCCCTTGCTTCGTGACGTATCTGTTTTATCCCTGCCCCTGAACATCAACCGCAAGGGAACGCCATCAAAACCGAATGCTTCGCGGAACTTGTTTATGAGGTACCGTTCATATGAATAATGAATATTTTCAGGCTGATTGGTAAAGATAACAAAGGATGGAGGCCTGGTTGCAACTTGCGTGGCAAAGTAGAATTTAACCCTGCGACCGTGGGACAACGGAGCATGATGGGATTCAATGGCATCGGTAAACACATGCACCAGCTCTGAAGTAGTAACGCGGCGGCAGTACTGGGCCATGACTTCATCAACGGTTTCGATGATTTTTCCGGATCGCTGTCCGGTTTTTGCAGAAACACAGACAATCGGGGCGTATGCCAGATATTTAAAGCCGTCCCTGATTTTGGCAATATAAATGCCAAGAGTACTGTTATCTTTCTCAAGCAGGTCCCATTTGTTGATGACAAACACGCACCCTTTACCGGCTTCATGAATATATCCGGCAATTCGTTCATCCTGCTCGGTCACACCCTCTTCGGCATTAATAACCATCAGGACTACATCGGCACGTTCAATACTGCGCAGAGCATCGCAGACACTGTATTTTTCGAGCTTCTCGGTGGTTTTACCCTTCCGGCGGATACCGGCGGTATCAATCAGCACGTACGGTTTTTTGTTGCAGGTAAAGGGGGTATCAACCGAATCGCGCGTCGTACCGGCGGTCGGATTGGCCACCACCCGCTCAAAACCGAGCAGACGGTTGACCAGTGATGATTTGCCGACGTTCGGGCGCCCTACGACGGCAATGCGGGTAATATTTCCTTCCGGTTCCTCGTCACCGCTCTCAGGAAACACCGCTATAATGTTTTCAACCAGATCGATAACGCCGCGATTATGCTCTGCCGAAATGGTAAACAGCTCACCAATGCCAAGCGAGTAAAATTCGGCGGATTCATTTTCCAGCTTTTCGCCATCTACCTTGTTGACCACGAAAAACACCGGCTTTTTAACACGCCGCAGCATCTCGGCCACTTCAATGTCAGCAGGAGTCAAGCCGCTGCGGGCATCCATCATGAAAACGATGACATCCGCTTCATCGATGGCCAGTTTGGACTGCTCGCGCATCTGCTGTAGCAGGCGGTCATCGGTTACCGGTTCGAAACCGCCGGTATCCACAAGGATAAACGGCTTTTCAAAACGGGTAATGTTGGCATAGTTGCGGTCACGCGTAACACCGGGAGTATCATCGACAATAGCGCGACGATGTCCCAGCAGACGGTTGAAGAGAGTTGATTTGCCCACATTGGGGCGGCCGACGATGGCTACTAAAGGTTTCATTCGTATCCTAGTTCCTGCAATTTTGACGGGCGTTCGCTCCAATTTTCAACTACTTTGACAAACAGCTCCAGGTAAATCCGGGTACCAAGCAACCGCTCGATATCCTGACGGGCCTGACTACCGATCTTTTTCAGCATTTCACCTTTTGAGCCGATTATGATCCCCTTCTGGGTATCCCGCTCAATCATGATGGCTGCCGAGATGGCAATAACACCATTCTCCCGCTCGATAAAACTTTCAACGACAACCGCAGTTGAGTACGGCACCTCATCGCGGGTCAGCCGGAATACTTTTTCACGAATCATCTCAGCAACGATGAATTTTTCCGGCATGTCGGTCAGAATATCATCCGGAAACAATGCCGGCCCTTCCGGAAGATAACCGCTGACTACCGAAACCAGGTGATCAACGCCGTCATTGCGACCAGCTGAAATGGGGACAATTTCCTTGAACGTATAAAGCGCTGCCCAATCGGCAATCTTCTTCAACACCATGTTCTTGTCGGCCAGCAGATCGATCTTGTTGATGACCAGCACCACCGGAACTCGGACCTTGCCGAGAACATCCTTGATAAATTCAGGATCGGCAGCACCTGTCGCCTCGACAACCAGCATCAACAGGTCAACTCCGCTGATGGCTGATCGCGCCACATCAACCATACTCCGGTTCAGGCGGGATCGACCGGCATGAATTCCGGGAGTATCGATGAAGACGATCTGACCGTTGGGAATGTTGTGAATCCCCTGAATCCGGTTGCGGGTCGTCTGGGGCTTGTCCGATGTAATGACAATTTTCTCGCCGATAATACTGTTCAGGAGAGTTGATTTGCCAACATTCGGGCGACCGATGATTGAAACATATCCTGACGTAAATTTCTTTTTATTCATGCTTTTAGGTACCATTCCTTCATATTTTACTTACAACAAAACTTTCACCGCAGAGGACGCAGAGGGCACGTAGGAAATCAAAAAATGGAGTTAAACCAGGAAAAAAATAATCTCGCATTACCCCTCAGATTTTCTCCGCAGTTCCCTGCGTCCCCTGCGGTAAAAAACGATTTAGACTTTCTTCACCCAAGTATCCCGCAAAGTAACTATCCGGTTAAAGACAAGCTTGCCGGGGAGAGAATCAATCGGGTCCTGGCGGAAATATCCCATACGTTCAAATTGATAGCGCGTTTCAATACCAGCTCCGGCCAGGGACGCTTCGAGCTTGCAATCGGAGAGTATCTCAACCGAAGCGGGGTTCAAAAACTGCTTATAATCAGCCACGCCCCGATCAGGGTTCGGATCGCTGAAGAGCCGATCAAACAACCGCACTTCAGCGGTTACGGCATGGGCAGCGGAAACCCAGTGAATAACACCTTTAACCTTGCGGCCATCAGCAGTATGGATTCCCTCGCGTGATGCCGGGTCATATTCGCCGTGCAGCTCAACAATATTCCCCTGTTCGTCCTTGGTGATGCCCGTGCAGGTGATGATATAACCGGAGCGCAGCTTGACCTCGCCACCAACAGTCAGACGGTGGAATCCCTTACTCGGCGTCTCCATAAAATCATCGGCATCAATCCAGATTTCACGACTGAAATAGATGGAGCGGCTGCCCATTTCAGGTTGTTGCGGATGATTGGCCGCTGTCATCTCTTCAACCTGATCAGCCGGATAATTATCAATCACCAGCTTGATCGGCCGCAAGACCGCCATTGCCCGTGGCGCGGTTTCGTTAAGGTCGGCACGGACACACTCCTCCAGATTGGCGACTTCGATCCACGAATCACTGCGACCGACGCCGATCTGCTCACAAAACGCCCGCACCGCAGCCGGTGTATAGCCGCGCCTCCTGATTCCCGCCAACGTCGGCATGCGCGGATCGTCCCAGCCACTTACGGTGCCGAGCTGCACCAGTTCCTGCAGTTTACGCTTGCTCATCACGGTATAGGTCAGGTTCAAGCGGGCAAATTCATACTGGCGAGGCCGCGCAGGAACCGGCAGATTATCGAGGAACCATTCATAAAGCGGTCGGTGAGATTCAAACTCAAGGGTGCAGATCGAATGGGTAATCCCCTCAATCGCATCAGTCTGGCCATGGGCAAAATCATACATCGGGTAGATTTTCCAGGCGTCGCCCACATGCGGATGTGGTGTGTGGAGAATCCGGTACAGCACCGGATCGCGCAGACTCATATTTGGCGAAGCCATATCGATCTTGGCACGCAGCACACGGGTGCCGTCAGGAAATTCTCCGGCACGCATGCGGCCGAACAGATCCAGATTTTCTTCAACGGAACGGGTGCGATACGGACTTTCTTTGCCCGCTTCGGTCAGGGTCCCGCGATAAGCGCGGATCTCCTCAAAGCTCAGATCTTCAACATACGCCTTGTTCTGCTCAATCAGATATACCGCCCACTGGTACAGCTGTTCAAAGTTGTCAGAAGCATAATAAAGGTGCTGTCCCCAATCAAACCCGAGCCAGCGGACGCTCTCCTTGATGGAGTCGATATATTCCTGTTCTTCCTTGGCCGGATTGGTATCATCGAAGCGAAGGTGACAGCGACCGCCGAAATCACGGGCCAGACCAAAGTTGATGCAGATCGACTTGGCGTGACCGATGTGGAGATAGCCATTCGGTTCAGGAGGAAAACGGGTCACAATGCCGCTGTGTTTGCCGCTTTTCAGATCATCGTCAATGATGGTGCGGAGAAAGTTGTTGGCTAATGGTGCAGCTTGTTCGGTTGACATATAAACCTCTTATTTTTTCACCGCAGAGGACGCAGAGGGGCGCAGAGAACAACCATAATTATTGACTACCCTCGAAATGCCGTCTTTCAGGCGAAGTACATTGAAATTCAACAGGAGACCTACCTGCTTATTACTCAGTCTAAGATATGAAAGAAGTTGAGCTTCATGAATAGGAATAATTTTTTCAACCGCTTTCAATTCAAGAATGATTTCGTTTTCAACCAGTAAATCAATACGATAACCGGCGTCAATCTTGACACCATCATACATCACCGGAAGAAGAACCTGATTCTCAACAACCAGACCTCTTTTTGCTAATTCGTAGGCAAGGCACGCTTCATAGGCACTTTCCAATAGTCCGGGACCAAATGCCGAATGAACTTTCATAGCAGCATCGATGATAATTCCCGAAAGAGAATCCAGGTTTTCCTCTGCGTCCCTCTGCGACCCCTGCGTTGAAATCACAGCAGTTCGCCCAGAAAAGAGTTCGGGTATGCTTTCGTAATTTTTACATCGACAAAGGTGCCTATCAGAGAGGTGTCGCCGGGAAAATTAACAATGCGGCCAATCTCTCCCTTGCCGGAGATCTGACCGGGCAACCTCCCCTCACCTTCAACCAGGACAGACATTACGGTGCCGACATAGGCCTTGCTGATGTCGCGGGTATGGTGGCGCTGAAGCTCCATTAACCGGTCAAGACGGGCCATTTTCACCGCTTTCGGAAGATCGTCGCTCAGCTCCGCCGCTTTGGTGCCGGGTCGTGGTGAATACACAAATGAAAAGATATCGATGTAGCGCACCTCTTCCATGAGGGAAAGGGTCTGCTCGAAATCCTCATCGCTTTCTCCGGGAAAGCCGACGATTATATCGCCGGTAATGACAATATCCGGGCGGATCGCTTTGAGTTTATGAATTTTTTCCAGATATGAAGAACGGGAGTAGCCGCGCTTCATCGCTTTCAGTACCGAATCACTACCCGACTGTGCCGGCAGATGAATCTGGCCACTCAGTTTCGGAACATCAGCAAAACAGGCAATCAGCTCGTCGGACATATCTTTCGGATGCGACGTCGTAAAACGTATTCGCTCAATGCCATCAATCTTGGCAACCAGACGAATCAATTCCGGGAATGATGGTTCATGTTCAGTATTAAGGCCATAGGAATTAACATTCTGACCAAGCAGAATAACCTCTTTAACGCCTTCTTCCGCCAGTTGTGTAATTTCTTTCAGGATATCAGCTGATCGGCGGCTGATTTCGCGACCACGCACATAAGGAACGATGCAGTACGAGCAGAAGTTGTCACACCCCTGCATAACCGTTACGAACCGCGACAGACGCGACTCACCCTTGATGGAGGGGAACAGGTCAAGGCGCTGTTCATTGTCAATAAACGTTGTCTCGGAGCGTCGTTCGCCCCGTTCGGCACCGCGCACCATATCCGGCAGCAAATGCAGGTTGTGAGTGCCTATCACCAGATCCAGATAGGGAAGCTTTCTCAGCAGTTCCTCCCCTTCCTGTTGGGCCACACAGCCACCCACGGCAATAATCTGTTTCTTGCCGTCACGCTTGTAAATCCTCAGATTAGCCAGCCTGCGATACACCTTTTCCTCTGCCCCGCCCCGCACACTGCAGGTATTGAGCAGAATCATGTCGGCAGCGGACGCCTCGTTCGTCGGAGCGTAGCCGAGTTCGGCCAACATCGAGACGATACGTTCAGAATCATTGACATTCATCTGGCAGCCAAAGGTTTCTATGTAGAGGAGTTTATCGAACATAGTGGATCGTACTTTATACGCGACAAGTACCGTTTAAGTCAATGTAATTGGCTTATATTACGGATATAATTCGTATACTGTTAGGATTATATTTGGCACTTCTTTCATTCTCCATTATACTCTCCGATGCCGAGGTTAAAATCGGTTTGATAAACGCAGAGCGGAACGAGGAGCGGACATGCAGCGAGACGAGGCTATTGCAATTCTCCAGGCACACAAAGATGAGATTATAACCCGTTTTCAAGTAAAGCATCTGGCATTGTTCGGCTCCACAGCCCGTAACGAGGCACGTGAGGAAAGCGATGTGGATGTGCTGGTTGATTTTGAAGGACCGGCAAACTCAAAAAACTATTTTGATCTCATGTTTTTCCTTGAAGACCTTTTCAACCGACATATTGATCTAGTCACCAACAAGGCGCTTCGTGCCGTATTCCGGCCATATGTGGAAAAGGAGGCCATTTATGTTGCGTGACTGGAAATTGTACCTTGATGATATGATTGAATTCTGTACAACAGCTCTATTCAACGTGAATGGACTTGATCAGGAACAGTTTGAAACAAACCGACTCGTTTACGATGCCACAGTCAGAAATATTGAACTCATCGGCGAGGCCGCAACACATATTCCGATACAGGTACAGCTTGGCGCACCGCACATTGAATGGCGCAAGATAACCGCAACCCGAAACAGACTCATTCATGGGTATCTTGGTGTCGATAACGATGTACTCTGGAGTATATTACGCGACGACATCCCACACCTTCTTAAAGATCTGCACACTCTGCAAGAAACATTCACCGATCCGAATTAAATCCGGGAACTTACAATGATAATCAACTGGAATGACATTGACACCGTACTGCTGGATATGGACGGCACAATCCTTGACCGCCATTTTGACGACCACTTCTGGCTGGAGCATGTGCCGCAGCGCTGGTCCCAGCGCAATCACACTACCATTGAATACGCAAAGGAACACCTGTACAGCCTGTTCCGCAGCCAGGAAAATACCCTTAACTGGACAGATCTTGATTACTGGTCGGACCGCCTCAAACTTGACATCCCTGTCCTCAAGCGGGAGATCGAACACCTGATCGCCGTTCACCCATATGTGATCGAATTTCTACTGTTCCTGAAGCATAGCGGTAAAGCGGTCTGGCTCGTCACCAACGCCCACTCAAAAACCCTCGACCTGAAGATGAAGAATACCCGCATAGGCCCTTATTTTGACGGGACTATTTCTGCTCACCAGGTTGGACTGCCGAAGGAAGATGTTCGATTCTGGGGGAAACTGCAGGATTATATCAATTATGATCCGGAGCGGACCATGCTTGGCGAGGACAGCGAAGCGAACCTGACAACGGCACAGAGTTTTTCAATCCGGTTTCTGATTTATATCAGTCGTTACAGCTCAAAAATAGAACCGCGACAGTCTGAGCACTTCACCACGATTGACTACTTCAATCAACTTATCCCGGAAAAAGGGAGTAGCTGCGTAACGATTCTATGAATGCAGCTGAAATCTTTTCACCGCAGAGGGCGCTGAGGAACGCAGAGATAATCAAAATACAGGTTCAAACCACTCAACATCACGATTAAACCTTCTTTTCACTCCCTGTTTTTCCTCTGCGAACCTCCGCGACCTCTGCGGTGAGATATCTTTTTAACTCACGCTCTTTTAAGCAGCGTCCGGAATTTCTCAAGCTTCGAGGCACCCTCTTCTATCAGCTTGATCAGGTCTTTACGGGCACTAACCGCCACATCCTTGCCGGTTTCCAGTAAATCATCCGTTTTTTCACCCAAAGCATCAACCAGGTTCGAAACGTTCGCGGCAAGATCATCTGCAACCTCGTCAGCGCGGTTACGGGCTTTTTTTGTGTACCGTACTATATCTTTCCGCGTTCTTTCTCCGGACTGGGGAGCAAACAACAGGGCCAGACCTGCTCCGATAACACCGCCTGCAAATACCAGCAACGCCGCGGCAGCGATTTTTTTATCCCTATCTTCCATGTGAGGCCTCCTTTTTTATAAGTGATTTTCCACTACTGTCCGGTTAATAACTGAATAAGTTCAGCTGTTTGCCATCGGGTATGTCCGTTTTTCGTTTAAGAGCCTCTGTAACCAGTGATGAAATGGACTTTTTCTCGAACAAATTGACCTCAATAATCTGTAGGAAAGTGTAGAGCGAACATGAAATACCGAGCTTCTTTTTAGTGATTGCCACCAGCAGGTAGATGCACAAGGCAACCCATATCTGGCTCTTTACAGCATTGACCGATGTTCCGATGAACGACTTGATTCGCAGGTGCTGCTTGATCCATTTGAAAAACAGCTCCACCTGCCAACGCTGCTTATAGACCGCAGCTACCGTCTCTGCGGGTATTTCAAAGTTGTTAGTGAGAAACACGAGTCGTTTGTTTCGCTCTTTGTCAATAAACTGACCCGGCGTAATCGCTCCGGATATCCTTTTTTCGATTTCTGCGTTATCAGGGTGATTACATGATCCGCACGAATACCGGCGGCCTTGTTCTTTGGCTGGGAATAAAGCCGTTTGCATTTCAGGTTATCCTTAGCCCGAATAACAAAGAATGCTCCCTGCTGATGAATGGCATACAACCGGGCAAAATCGATATAGCCTTTATCCATTGCATAGAAGGCGTCTTTTGTAACCGGCATTTCATCAAGCATCCTGACATCGTGAACCTTGCCTGTGGTAATGGCAATCCAAGTCGGGATGGGTCCACGCAAGTCAATGAGCGTATGTATCTTGACTGCTGCCTTGGCCTTGCGGAACTCGGCCCATGGAAATAGTGACAGGCAAAGGTCGATAGTTGTCGAGTCAAAGGCATACAGTGTCTGCTTCAGTTCAATGGCAATAGATTCACTCTGGTAAAGCCGTTGTGCCGAGCCTATCAGAACTTGGCCGAAGTCCTGAAATATGCGCCAGTCCCTGCGTTCGTTGGCATCAGCAAGAGTCGTCCGGGAAACATCGCCACGAAATCCGATGTGGTAGAGTTTCTCCTTGTGAGAGTTCAGGCAGGTTTCAATATCCCGCAAACTCTCACGACCGGCGATCTGGGCGTATGCCAGGCAGAGAAACTGGTCATAAGTGGAAAACTTCTTTGCCCAATGCTCTCCACGGTATCGGTTGACGCAGAGATTGAATTCGTACCGGGGCAGATACTCAAGGAGTTGCTTGATAACTGTTTTTCCGGAATGCATTGGTACCCTCCTGAAATATCAGGAAGGTATCATCCAGAACGAATTCAAATCGAAAAAAGAACGGTTGTGTCAAAGAACAATACGAAACAGCAGGTTACAGAAGTTTAGTCAAAATTTACCGGACAGTAGTGGTGATTTTCTTATAATAGCTCATTTAGTTCAGAAGACAAGCCCCCCCTTACCACTTTATCTTTTTGCACACACTGTGGTATAGTTGCGGGGTTACTGCCACTAATAATTACAACGGACGTGCACATGAATACTATCTATGATGTTCTTATAATCGGCGGGGGACCGGCCGGTCTGTCTACCGCTTACCTGTGCCACAAGCATGGCCTTTCCTACCTTGTTCTTGAATCCGGAAAAGCAATTTTTCAGGGTATAGCCAACACCTATCCCGAAGGAAAGTTGGTATATGCGTCAAAGCCGAAAGATGCTCCAGAGCCGTTCATGGTTGATGAATTGAGGCCACCGGACAAACCGGTCACGGTGGAAAGTTATTTGCAGTATGTGCAACATTTTGTGCAGCACGAAAATCTTCATATTCAGACCGAAGTTGATTTTGAAGATATCAAAGATGAGCGCGACGGGCTGTCGGTCATTACATCGAAAGGTATTTTTAAAGGCAGGAAGGTAGTGCTTTCCTTCGGCAGCAATATTCCGCGTGAACTTTCCGTGTATGGCGACGCCAAGATGGTTGCCAAAAACGTCGATGACCCCAGCAAATATGTCGGCATTAAAACACTGGTGATCGGCGGCGGCAACACGGAAAGTTCACGCGGAATATTGCTGCCGAAGGAAAGCACTACCTTCCTGCCTTTAAAAATACCTTTCGATGT
>JANXZX010000050.1 GCA_025355325.1 Geobacteraceae bacterium | reverse complement strand
CCGATCAGGGTCATCAGGTAGGCGCTGTCGGTCTTGAAGGTGGGGGTCACGGTTGCCTTCATGACAACGGTCCAGTCCGGTCCGGCCATAAAGGCGGCAATCGGATAGGCGATATAGACCAGGCATGCAACCAGGAACACCTTTTCAACAATTTTGTATGATCCCTTGACGATCAGCAGCCAGACCAGAACGGCGCACACCGGTACGGAAATATATTTGCTGATGCCGAATATCTCAAGACTTGCGGCGATACCGGCAAATTCCGAGATTGAGTTGCCCATGTTGGTCAACAACAGGGCGATCATGACATAGAAGGTTACCTTGACGCCAAAAGATTCGCGAATCAGGTCCGACAACCCTTTGCCGGTAACGGCGCCCATGCGGGCGCACATCTCCTGAACCACTACCAGCGCAATCGTGGTCGGAATCATCATCCAGAGGATCGAGTAACCGTAGTTGGCGGCTGCAAGCGAATAGGTGGTTATGCCGCCGGCATCATTATCGACGTTTGCCGTAATGATGCCCGGACCCAAAATAGCCAGGAAGATCATTACATTCCGGGGGCTGAAGCTCTTGAGCGGCTTCAAGAATCTGAATTGTGATATATATGCAAACATAAAGACCCGGTTTCTAGCGCCGCTTGATTTTAATGATCTGCGGCAGGTAATGCGCCAGTACATCGTCAACGGTGACGATGCCCGCCATTTTTTCTTCCAAGTCAAGCACGGGAATGGCAATCAGGTCATACTTGGTAAGCGTTTCCAGCATGTCTTCCGGTTCTGCATCAATCCGCACCGATTTAATGTTTTCCTCCATGATATCGGTGACGAGTGTTTCTGGCGGGTTCATGATCAACCCTTTGAGTGAAACGACCCCTTCGAGTCGGTCATCCGCAGTGACGATATACCCGTAGAAGATGGTTTCGACATCGTTTGCGCACTCCTTGAGAATCTCCAGAGCCCGACCGACGGTGATATCGGACGTAAGTCGCAGATACTCCGGATTCATCAGGCCCCCTGCCGAATCCTCTTCATGTTCCAGAAGTTCCTGAATATCTTCAGCATCTTCCTGATCCATCATGTCCAACAATTCCTGAGCTTTCTGCTCCGGCAGGTCACTGAGAACGTCAGCAGCTTCGTCCGGTTCCATCTCCTCAAGGATGTCGCTCATCTGTTCATTATCAAGCTGGTTGATAACGAGGTTGCGCATATCTGATTCAAGTTCGTACAGTGTTTCTCCGGTTGTTTCCGCATCGATCGAATCAAGTACGGTGCGGATACTCTGGATTGGAATATTTTCCAGGATGTCAGCAAGGTCAGCCGGATGCATCTCATTCATCTGGTCACGGGCAATGTTGAGCGCCAGTTTCGATGAGTTTGCTTCGAGCGGCTGGACGTATTCCCAGCTTATTTCGCTATGCGGAATATCTCGCTTGATAGCCCGGGCAAATCGGTCTCCAAAACGCTCATAGCCAAGACGTCTGAGCAGGCCGCGAAATCCGATATCGACCGAGAAAATACATAGCTTATAGTTCAGTTTGCCGAGCTTTATGTCATTAACCCGGACGACTTTGGCACCGTCAACATCAACAATCTGTTTGTCCAGCAGATCGCGTTTAACCAGGATATCTCCCTCTCCGGGAATGTAAGCGTCAAGGTTGAGTGGTTTGATGCTGCCGGTTGAAATTACGATGTGAGTAAAGAGTGAAACCTCACTCCACGGGAGGGTTTTGATGCCTTTTCGTGTTTTGATAACAATGTGGGAAACCTCCGGGAATACTTCTCCCGGCACCATGATCAAATCACGCAGAATGCCGATTTGAGCACCATTGTTGTTGATCACCGAGCGGCCAATGACTGAACTGAGGTAGATTTCGTTTATTTCAATCGCCATAATTAAAACCTTTGCAAAAAATAAAAAAACCCATTCCGGAAGAAAGGGTCTGAATAAAGATGCAAAAACCATTTCCCCCTGGTTGACTTTCAGCAGTGCACAACGTAGGAAAAAATCCAGCTACATTGGGTTAAGCCTTAATCCGACAAAACCTGGTAAACCACATTGGCGTCTTTCGACGTTTCTGGGTAGTAGCATCTGTTTGTGCAAACGCCTCATTCTAACGAGGAACTATTTTATGTTTTTAAACTACTGAATTTAAGTAATAATTTCAGAGCGGGTATCGTGTGTATTGAAATTTTACTTTTAATCCTATAGCACGAATATATTGGGTGCGCAAATATTTAACGGCCAGGTTTTGCAGTGTGCGTGGAAATGATTAGTGATTGATGCCCAAATATGGTTCTCATAGTCAGAATGTCTCATTAAAACAATTGCTAATACCGGAAAATGTTGTAAAGTGTATACGTTAAGAGCTAAAATATTCTGTTCTGTTTCGGAGGCCTGCATGAAAAAGATTCTCTTTATTCTGTGCGTATTATTGGTTGTTGCCAGTATCGGATGGGCAAGCGGGATGAAAAAGAAAAAACTGCCTCCCTATGAGTTTGGCAGCGTTACGATAAATAATTATTCGCAACAATCCGGGATGCCGCCGGTGCTTTTTGATCACTGGCTTCACCGGCAGTATGCCACGTGCAGATTGTGCCACGTTGATATCGGTTTCGGGATGACTGCGGGCTCCACCAAAATACGAGCGGTCGATAATATGAAAGGCTATTTCTGTGGAACCTGTCACAACGGCAAGATAAACACTGTTTACAAGAAAAAGATATTCGAGTCATGCGCAAAAGAGTCCGGCAGGGAAGAATATAAGCGCTGCACACGATGCCATGTTCTGGAAAGAAGCAGTGTCAGAGAAGAGGAATTCGAGCGTTTCGCAGAGAAAATGCCGAAAGAACGGCTTGGCAACGGCATCAATTGGGAAAAGGCAGAGGCAGAAGGTTTGGTCCGACCTGCCGATCAGCTTGAGGGCGTCACGGCCATTAAACCAAGACTCAAGGTGCAGCAGGATTTTTCACTCAAATCAAAGGTGGAAGGGATGCCTGACATCATTTTCTCCCACAAAAAGCATACCGTATGGAATGGTTGCGAACTTTGCCATCCCGATATTTTCGTCGGCATAAAGAAGGGGGCAACAAAGTATACCATGGTGGACCTTTTTGAAGGCAAGTACTGCGGCGTATGTCATGACAAGGTAGCCTTTCCTCAAACTGATTGCTCGCGTTGCCATAGCAAACCGCCACAGGAGAAATAATGAAAATGAAATCCGGATTAGTTCGCTTCTTTATGGTTCTGATGGCAGTATTTCTGTTGTGCTCCAACACGCCAACGCCGGATGCTTTTTGCGGTGATCCGCCATGGCGGGCGGAATTTGATGAGACCTGCGCCAATACTTCCGATGCCATGGCTTTGACTCCGGCAGAGCTGGAGACGTTGATTGCGAAGTGTGAACGTCTGCAAAAAGCTATAGAGCAATTGGATGAATCAACGCGTAAGGTGTTCTTGAAAAGATTAATGATGTGTAAAAATCTTTACCAATTTGTACTTGATGCCAAGAAAAATTCACCAGAGAACGTTGCAAAATGAGGTGGTGCTCAGGAAAACTTCAACTCATAGCCGCGTTACTGGTAGTAACTGTTGTCTTGTGGGGTGGTGCCGGTCAAGCCGGTGACCGGGCTGAGCTTGGGAACATCATCAAGACCATCCCTTCAAACGGCCCGTTCTGGAAATACGGTACTCTGGAAATGCACCGCAAAACCAAGAAAGCCGGGATGCCTGCCGTTATTTTCCCCCATTGGAGTCATCGGGCGCAATATACGTGTCGGGTCTGTCACCAGGAACTCGGGTTCAGCATGCGTTCCGGTGATACCGGAATATCGAGGTCTAAATATGTTTCGGGGAAGTATTGCGGAGCATGTCACAACGGTGTAACTGCATTTACGGTACAGGATGGACCGGCACGTCAATGCGATAGATGTCATATGAAAGATACCCGGAAATTGGAAAAACAGTTCGAAGAATTTGCTCAGGATCTGCCGTTTGCGAGCTTTGGGAATGGTATTGACTGGGCCGAGGCTATTAAAATAGGCAAAATCCGTCCCAAAAATACCCTGGCAACCGGGCAGGCTATCCAGCAACTGCCGGAGAAGCTGAAATTGCCGATGAAACTGGGTACAGCAGCTCCTCGCAGTGATGTAACCTTCTCTCACGAGGAACATTTTTTTGAACTGGACTGTTCTGCTTGTCACCCCGATATTTTCAATATCAAGAAAAAGAGCACCAAGGATTTTACTATGGAAAGCAATATCTTCGGCAATTATTGTGGTGCCTGCCACATGCTGGTGGCTTTCCCTATGAACGACTGTAAGCGATGCCATTCTCAAATGAATGGAGGTTATTCACCCCAGTAGCCGGATCAAACTATTTGATTAAAAAATAAGGTTCCTCACACAAATCTGTGCAAAGTGGTCGGCATGGTTAGATCGCCCATGCAGTGGTACAAGTTGATAATATAGTTCTTTGAAGTTCTGAATCCGTAGGCACGATGACTGATTACTTTGGCCTTGTTGTTGAGACCCTCAACAATTCCGTTTGAGATCGGCATTTCAAAGTAGGTGAGGATGTTTTCCTCATGCCTCCGAAGCAGCTTGGCGACCTCCTGCATCGGCTTAATCATTGATTCATCGGCCCATGAGCACCATTGGCCAAGCAACTTGGTTGCCACATCTTTTGTTGCTGACTGCCAGAAGTCTCTGAACAACTCTTTGAGCAGATAGGCGCGGTGAATAGTCAAGTTCAGTTTCTCCAGAGAACCCAACGATGCTTTCTGTCTGTCAGTGAGATTCCAAGGATTTTTGAGCCAGATATATCTGCTACCGGCGACCAGTTTTTGGTGTTCTTTGCCTTTTTCAGTGATCTCCTGGCGGCGTACCGTATCGACCGCCTCTGTGAGCTTTTTGACAATATGGAACTTGTCGAGAACCAATGTTGCCTGAGGTGCTTTGGCCTTCACCGCTTTGATGAATGCTGGCCACATGTCGCAACAGATGCCTTTCAGCTGTTCGGTTCGCTCTGGCCCGAAGAAGTCGAAGAAGCTGTCAAGGCTGTCAGTTGAACGGCCTTCAGTACTCCAGAGGAGCGTTCCGGTTTTCAGGTCATAAACGTTGGTAAGATAGACGTGACCTTTTTGCCGTGAAATCTCATCAATACCGATATGAGTGACCCCTGAAAGGTCGCGACGAGCCAAGCCAAAGGCAACCGCGTAGGCAACGGCTGAAGCCACCGTGCCCCAAGAACAGCTAAACATCCTGGCGACCTGCTGCCAGGTCAACTGCCGTGCCCATGTTGCAATAGTGACAGCAAGCGCCTTGGTGAATCGTTTTTTGCCAGCCGCCCATGGCATCTGCTCAACATGGATACCGCCACAGCGTGTGCAACTTACACGGCATGGAGAATAGGCAAGGTTCACATCGATTCCCCAGATGGGGACATGGCGGAAGTGGCGTTCAGGCAAGGTGTCCCGATAGTCGCCAGCAAGACCGCAGATCCCACAGCGTGGGTGATAGCGCAGATCCGGTTCGATAGTAACAAGTAGTTCGGAATCCTTCTTTTCAACGGATTCGATGCGAAATCCTTGCAACTCAAGTGTCTCGCGGATAAGCTGTTCGACAAGCATGGGTTCCTCCTCAAAATAGCTATGTTGGTTGGCGCTTACATAACTATCTGAAGGGACTCATGCTTTTCAATTGTTAAAGAACAAAGTCACGCATTGATTACTGTGACGAACCAAAAATAAAAACGGCCTGCAGATTTTCAGCAGGCCGTTTTCGCGTTTTTAACAACGATTATGCGTATGTGGAAAAGTTGAAACCGGAGTCACTGATTGCTGAAGGGCGAGGAGACTGTTGGACATTTTGAGCAAGAAGATTTGCCATCTGGTTTTGCTGGTCTGCAGCCTGCTTCATCATAGTTGTTGAAAGTGCCTGCTGTGTCTGTCCTGCTCGCATGAGCAGCAACGAACCTGCAATAGAAATTGAATCCATGTGCTATCTCCTTATTTAAATACACACCACTCAACCTATCCAGCGGCTCCATTCTAGCACAGTTGTTACCAAATTTCCGTATTATTTGCAGAACTGCAAATAATGTATACGACATATTTGCAATTCTGCAAAACATATTCAATATCCATTTTGAAGTGTTAACTACCCAATATTACAACGTTTATAACCTCGTCATCGACTTGGTGCGCTGAATGATGCGAAAAATAAATTTATTATGCCATGAAAAATATTTTGCAATTATGCAAATTACGGCATTCGAAAATATATGGCTACTTATGCAGCTGGAAATAACTATCCGATATTGTTAGATAAGTATTTAAAAATGCAGTTTGGCATGAGTCGTGCTGTATACGGTTTGAACACGTTACGAGGGGAAATTAATGGGGAAGAAACACGACATCTGTCCATTTTATGGAAAAAACGATGATTACTGCGATGTGGGGTGTGAATACATATCACCACATGACGTTAACATGATCATCCAATTCTGCAGCGGTCGCCATTCTCAGTGTACCAAATACATGGAGCTGGTTGATCGTTTTCACGGTGAGCTGCCTCAGTTAGCCAAGTGTTGAAAGTAAAATATAGTCAGTCGAAAGGAAGGAGAAGACGATGCTTTACAACCTCACACTAAGTTCCAATGTTTTTCACCTGGTAATTGCCTTGACAGTTTCAATGCTGTTTTTAGTAATCACTTTAAGAAAGGAGAAGAGAGATGAGCGAAAGAGAGCTTGAGTTACTGAATCGGATCGAAGAATTGGAGCGTCACACCTGGCGAAACAGCGCGATATTGCGCTCGGTTGCCATGGTTGCCTTTACCGCGATCATTGGTTTTGTCATTGCTTCCGGAGTAGTAGGTGGGGGCCACGGTAGTCACTGGTCCGGTCCGGCCTGGAACACAATGTGGCTGTACGGCCTGTTTGCTGCTAACGCAGTATCAATGTTTTGGACTACTCATAAAGAATAGGAGGATATAGTCATGCCAATGAAAATTACTCACGCAATTATGCTTTTGTCGGTCTGTGTCATCTGTGCCGCTTTCAACATGCAGCTTTTCGGCGGTCTGGATGAAATGATGGGGGATCAGTACTGGGTCGTTGATACGACACAAGGTGACAATGGGTGGTACGCTATGGGGCTTTTGCCTCACGTAAAGAAAGTACCCAAGGATGTCGTCAAAGCGGTAAATACCGATCCGCTTGCAAAAGAAAAATATATTATTTATGCACAGAGCGGCGACTTTGCCGGTAAGTCGGTCTACGGCATCTGCTTTGGTATCCCGCTGATCATGTATCTGATCTGGTTTGCATTTATTATCGGTTTCCCGGATCGGGTCGATCCCTATCTGCTGCCTCGCAAGATCTTCACTATCGCAGTAATTATATGCTGCTCTGTTATAGCCAACCTGTTCCTGATGCGTATCGCCGGTGACTTTGCCCGTGAGCCGATGTCCCGCATCGCCAATGTGGCCGGTAACCATGCCTCTCTCCTGTTCCATAATGCCGGGATCTGGTTCGCCATTCTCTTTTCTGCACTGGGTACTCACAGCCACTCCTTTGATGAGGTTAAGGCTCCTGATAGCCGCAACTGGCAGACTCAGGCAAATGAAAAGTTCAACTGGATGTTCACCCTGCTGGGTGTTGTGACCGTACTTGAAGTTGTGCTGGTCAAAAACAAACTGGCTCTTCCTGATGCTGCTGTCGATTACTCGGTCTGGATCATCTGGGTTGTTATTTTCATGCGTATGTATGGCTTCTCCCCTAAATACTGGATCAAACGTCCAACCGGCCTCGCCATCATGGTTGTCGGCACTCTTCTGACCTTGCCGGTGTTCTATCTGCTTGAACGGGTGACCGGCACTCTGGGAGCAGGTTTTGCCTCGCCGATTCTTGCCAAGGCCCTGGGAGCGGAAAACCAGAATATTGGTCTTTCGCTGATGATCTCGATCTATCTTGTCTTCTGGATGGAATTTGCGACTGCCATTCGTATGAACGGCCCTGACAAAAAATTAGCGGCTCAAAAACTCTAGAGCGGAGGGGAGAGAATAATGTCTGATATCAAGAACAAAGGCTGGACGGTAGTATCTGCAGGTCTTGCCATCAACCTCGCTCTCGGGGTGTTGTATGCATGGAGTATTTTTAAAGGGGCTATCAAAGCCTCTATTGAAAAAGGCGGACCGGATGCTTTTCAGTGGGACATCGCTTCGATCAATGACCCATACGCGGTCTGCTGTCTGGCCTTCGCCTTCTCCATGATCATGGCAGGAAAGTGTCAGGACAAGATCGGTCCTGCGCGCACAGCACTTATCGGCGGGGTTTTGGTAGGTGCCGGCTTTACGCTCATGGGTTTTTCAAACACTTACATGGCGTGGGTACTCGGTTTTGGAATACTTGCCGGCTCCGGCTTCGGCTTTGGCTATTCTGCTGCCACCCCGCCGGCTCTGAAATGGTTCTCCCCGTCCAAAACGGGTCTGATCGCCGGAATCGTTGTAGCTGGCTTCGGCATCGCTCCGGTCTATATCGCACCGCTTGCATCATACCTGATCGGCGCTTTTGGTATTCCGCAAGCGATGATGTTTCTGGGAATCGGTTTCACAATAGTCGTCTGCGGTCTTTCCTTCCTGCTTGTTAATCCGCCCCAGGGCTATGTGCCTGCCGAACCGGCAGATCCAGGCCCGGTCGCCAAGCTGAACGCCGCCAAGCCGGTAGTGAACGCCACTGTCAGCGAAATGCTGCGTAACTATAAGTTCTATGTTCTTTGGGTCGCGTTCTTTATCGGATCCGGGGCTGGATTAATGGTTATCGGCAGCGTGGCTGGACTGGCCAAGAAGAGTATGGGGCCAATGGCTTTTGTGGCTGTTGCTATTATGGCGCTTGGCAATGCAGGCGGTCGAGTTGTTGCCGGTGTTCTTTCCGACAAGATTGGTCGTCGTGCTACTCTGTTTATCATGTTATCAATGCAGGCCGTTATGATGTTTGCTGCCATGGCGGTTGTTAACTCAGGAAGCGCTGTTTTGCTTGTGCTGCTTGCCACCTTCATCGGCTTTAACTATGGATCAAATCTCTGTCTGTTCCCTTCCTTTGCCAAAGATTACTGGGGTACCAAAAACTATGGCCTGAATTATGGTGCTCTCTTTACCGCATGGGGAGTAGGCGGCTTTGTTATGGGCAAGGTATCTGAAATGATCAATGCCCAACCGGGCGGCCTTGGCAAATCATTTATGTTGTCAGGACTTCTGCTGCTTGGTGGCGCTGCGATGACCATCTTCCTGGCTGAACTCAAGCCGGTTACTGATACTGAAGCTGCACCTTCTCAATGGAAAGAATTCTGGTCAGAGTTCATGTTGGGAGCCAGGGTTTTCGTTGGATTCGAGCAGGCTCAAATTCGCGTACCGCGTCAAATTGTGTAATAACAGAATCACCTTTTAACCTGCTGAACCTGTACCAAGCCAATCGGCACTGTTTACTGCCATTAACAGGAAAGCCCCAAGGGAAACCTTGGGGCTTTCGATTTGTGCGCCAGGCATGGCGCGTGGCGCGTAAGCGCCATCCAATCAGCTATGGTGGCTGATTGGTGACTTGGAGGTGTAAGTCCTCTTCGTACCCTGATGGTGGGAACCGATAGCCGGACGGCAAGGGTGTCCGTCGTGAGACGGAATCTGAAGGAAGCCGCAGGCAAAGTCCTGGCCCGACGGACAGGAATCGCATATGAGGCAGTCATATCCGGGCGAGAAGGCAAATGTCTTCAAAGCCCGATAACCATTCAGGAGGATGTGGCTGTAGATGCGGCGGGTATATGGGATGAAGGTCACGTGAATTACCCTGGGAGGTCTGTAAACCTGCCTTTGTGCTACCGGCGTCGAGAGGCGTCGGGATGGGTTTTCAGAAGTAAGCAGAAGCCATATGAGTCGAATTAACCACCCGACAAAGGGCTGAACATGAAGTAATCGGACAGGAGCCTTGAATTTAGATGACGACAGGAGCAGCAGAAGACCGGGTTGAGATGCTCGGTGCCACCCCGGAGGGTAGCGGTCAGAAATCGCGAGAGTATGGGGGCGGTGCGGCAAACGTCACGGGAAGGAAAGCAACTCACTGGCCGGAAGCGGCAACGTTACTGATGGAGAAGATAGTCAGTCGCGGCAACATGATGGCGGCGTACTCTCGTGTAGTATCCAACAAAGGCGCGTCCGGTGTCGATGAGATGCCGGTAACGGCCCTGAAAGGCCACCTACAGGAAGAATGGGCGCGCATCAAAGAAGAACTGCTGACGGGGAAATACCTCCCGCAACCGGTACTGAAAGTAGAAATTCCCAAACCGGGAGGTGGCACACGGATGCTGGGTATCCCAACTGTCCTTGACCGACTCATTCAGCAGGCGGTGCAGCAGGTTTTAAGCCCGTTATTCGATCCTGGTTTCTCGGAAAGCTCCTACGGGTTTCGTCCCGGAAGGAGTGCCCATCAAGCGGTCAAAGCAGCACAGAAACATGTAGCGAATAGCCTCAGGTGGGTGGTCGATATTGACCTTGAGAAATTCTTTGACCGCGTCCACCACGACACTCTTATGTCACTGGTGAAGCGCAAAGTCGGAGACAAACAGGTGCTGTCTCTTATCGATAGCTACCTCAAGGCAGGAATACTCGAAGGAGGATTAACCACAGCACGAACAGAGGGGACGCCGCAAGGCGGGCCGCTCTCGCCATTGCTGTCCAACATCCTCCTCGACGAACTGGACAAGGAACTGGAAAGAAGGGGCCACAGCTTCTGTCGCTACGCCGACGACTGCAACATATACGTTGCAACCCGGACAAGCGGCGAAAGAGTTATGGATTCCATCACCAGCTACCTGTCCGAACGGCTCAAGCTCAAGGTCAACCAAGCCAAAAGCGCGGTAGACCGTCCGTGGAAAAGGTCGTTTCTGAGCTACAGCATGACCTGGCATCACAAGCCACGACTTACCGTGGCGAAGAAAGCGGTTGCCAGACTCAAGGCCAACCTCAAGATGATCTTCAGGCGGGGCAGGGGTAAGAACATCCAGACGACCATCAAAGAAGTCATCCCGAAATTAAGGGGTTGGATGATTTATTTCCGTTATGCGGAAGTAAAAGGAATTTTCGATGAACTGGACGGATGGCTGAGGCGGAAACTGCGTTGCATACTCTGGAAGCAGTGGAAGCGCTCCTACACGCGAGCAAAGAACTTGATGCGCCGGGGATTATCGGAAACCACGGCATGGCGGTCGGCCACAAACGGCCGAGGCCCCTGGTGGAATGCAGGGGCCTCGCATATGAATAAAGCTGTTCCGAAATCCTACTTCGACAAACTGGGGTTGGTATCACTTATGAGCCAGCACCACCGACTTCAACACACTTCATGAACCGCCGTGTACGGAACCGTACGCACGGTGGTGTGGGAGGACGGCGAAAGAAATTTCGCCTCCTACCCGATAAGTGTGCGTTCAAGCCCTGCCGTACTGTTCTTCAGGCAGTTACTTGGCTGGTTGTTTTGCAAGTGGATTTCTTAAAGATCGCTGAGTGATAACGGATGTTTTTATCCCCTGAATCCACAATTTCTTTGCCATTTCCTGGGCTGCTTCCCGAGATGTAAAGTTGCCGGCAGTTAATAGATATGTTGGTATTGAAACCTCTGATTTCTTAAGGGTCGAGGTAATGCCCAGATTGGTTAACCGTTTTTGTTCTTTTGTCGCCTCACTCTCATCGAAGTAAGATCCTGCATAAACATGTGCCTTTTTGTTCCCCTCTATTAGCATAAAACTGTCTGCATTGGCGGCTCGCAGTTTTTGCTGCTGTTTCCGTGCCGATTCCTGATCAGAAAATTCAGCGATAAATAAGCGAATAACTGGTTTTTCAGTCTTTAGCACCTGCTCAAGCATTGGAGAAAGTCCGGATTTATTGATTTTACTAATAACATCGATCATAGCCGATTTCTCTACATATTCTCCAACATCAAGAGTGTACGTTACAAATTTTGCTGATTCCTCTGTTTTCACCTCTGAGCCGGATTTTTTCTTATCACTAACCTGAGATGAAACAGGAATCTGTGAAGTAGAAGGAACGGGTGATGGTTTTGCCGGTTCGGCTATTTTCGGTACAACCAATGCAGTTATTATGGGCGTTGCCGCTGTTATTGCAATTGGTGCCGGAGAAGAAATCAGAGCGGTTTCTGCTGGTTTTGTAGCGGCTTTAACGGTTGGTGTCGCAACTGCCACCTTTACCGGCTCAGCAACTGGAGGCGTGGGTTTGGCGGTATCCACTGCTTTAGTCGGCTTTGCCGGTGCTACAGGTGCCTGTGGAGTTGCAGGAACTGTTGCTTTCTTTTCCGGTTCTGCAGTTTTCTGTGCAGTTGCAACAGTTACTGTCGGTGATGCTGCCGGTTTTACAACCGGTGCCGGAGTTGGAAACAGAACTGTCTCTGTTGGTTTTTGAGCGGCTTTAACTGTTGGTGGCACTGCTGCTGTAACTGGCTTTGCCTTTTCAGCAACTGGAGACGCTGGCTTGGCAGTCTCTACAGGTTTTGCTGGCAACTTCGGAGTAGCAGGGGCTACTGCTTTCTTATCCGGTTCTGTAGTTTTCTGTGCAGCTGCAACAGTAACCGTTGGTGATGTAGTCGGTTTTGCGACCGGAGCAGGAATCAGAGCTGTTTCAATGGGTTTTGGAGTAGCCTTAGCGGCTGGTACCACAACTGTGGCCACCTTAGCCGGTTCGACAACAGGAGAAACGGGCTTGGCAGTCTCCACCGGTTTAGCTGGTTTTGTCGGTGTTACAGGTGTCTGTGGAGCGGCAGAGGCTGCTTTCTTTTCCGGTTCTGCAGTTTTCTGTGCAGCCGCAACAGTTAACGTTGGTGATGCTGACGGTTTTACGACTGGTGCCGGAGCAGGAACCAGAACTGTCTCAGTTGGTTTTGCAGTAGCCTTAGTGGCAGGTACCGCAGCTGTGGTGGGCTTTGCCTGTTCAGCAACTGGAGTCATTGGCTTGGCAGTCTCCACCGGTTTTGCTGTTTTTTCCGGTGCTGCGCCTTTCTGTGCAGTTGCAACAGTTACCGCTGGCAATGCTGCCGGATTTATTACCGGTGCCGGAGCAGGGATCAGAGCTGTCTCAGTTGGTTTTGGAACTGTTTTAACGGCTGTTGCTGTGGCAGCCTTTGCCGGTTCTGTGACTGGAGTCGCGGGCTTGGCAGTCTCCAACTGTTTAGCAGGTTTTGTCGGTGTTACAGGTGTCTGAGGAAAAGCAGGAATCGCTGCTTTCTTTTCCGGTTCTGTAGTTTTCTGTGTAGCAGCAACGGTCACCTCTGGTGATGCTGATGGCTTTGCGACCGGTGCTGGTGAAGGAACCTGGACAGCTTCTGCTGGTTTTGGAACAGTCTTAACGACTGGTGCCGTTGTTGCTGTAGTTGCCTTTGCCAGTTCGAGAACTGGAGTAACAGGCTTGGCAGTATCCACTATTTTAGCTGATTTTGTAGGTGCTGTTGGTGCTTGCGGAGTCACAGGAACTGCGGTTTTCTTTTCCGGTTCTGCAATTTTCTGTGCAGTAACAACAGTCACCGCTGGTGATGCTGACGGTTTTACAACCGGTACCGGAGCAGGAACCGGAACTGTCTCAGTTGGTTTTGCAGTAGCCTTAGTGGCAGGTACCGCGGCTGTGGTGGGCTTTGCCGGTTCCGCAACTGGAGTCATTGGTTTGGCAGTCTCCACCGGTTTTGCTGTTTTTTCAGGTGCTGCGGCTTTCTGTGCAGTTGCAACAGTTACCGTTGGTGATGCTGACGTTTTTACGACTGGTGCCGGAGCAGGAACTAGAAATGTCTCTTTTGGTTTTTGAGCGGTATTAATTGTTGGTGGAATTGCTGCTGTAACGGGTTTTGCCTTTTCAGCAACTGGAGGCATTAGCTTGGCAATCTCTGCTGGTCTTGCTGGTTTTTCGGGTGCTGCTGGCAACTGCGGAGCAGCAGGGGCTGTTTTCTTTTCCGGTTCTTTAGTTTTTTGTGCTGCTGTAACAGTTGCTGCTGGCGATGCTGCCGGTTTTACGACCGGTGCCAGAGCAGGAACCAGAGCTGTCTCTGTTGGTTTTGGAACAGTTTTAGCGGCTGGAGCCGAGGCTGTAACTGCCTTTGAAGGGGCTGTGACCGAGGTTGCGGGCTTGGCAGTCTCCACCGGTTTAGCTTGTTTTGTAGGTGCTGTTGGTTCTGTTGGTTCTGTTGGTGCTTGCAGAGTCACAGGAACTGCGGTTTTCTTTTCCGGTTCTGCAATTTTCTGTGCAGCCGCAATAGTTACCGCTGGTAATGCTGCCGGTTTTACGACCGGTGCCGGTGCAGGAACCAGAGCTGTCTCAACTGGCTTTGCAGCAGTTTTAGCGGCTGGAGCCGAGGCTGTAACTGCCTTAGCCGGTTCAGCAACTGGAGGCGCAGGCTTGGCAATCTCCACCGGCTTTGCTGGTTTTTCCGGTGTTACAGGTGTCTGTGGAGCGGCAGAGACGGTTTTCTTTTCCGGTTCCGCAGTTTTCTGTGGAGCCGCAACAGTTACCGCAGGTGATGCTGCCGGTTTTACGACCGTTGCCGGAGTTGGAACCAGTGCTGTCTCAGCTGGCTTTTTAGTAGCCTTAGTGGCTGGTACCACAGCTGTGGCCACCTTTGCCGGTTCGACTACAGGAGTAACGGGCTTGGCAGTCTCCACCGGTTTAGCTGGCTTTGCCGGTGCTACAGGTGCATGTGGAGTTGCAGGAACTACAACTTTCTTTTCCGGCTCTACAATTTTCTGTGCAGCTGCAACAGTTACCGCTGGTGATGCTGACGGTTTTACGACTGGTGCCGGAACAGGAACCAGAACTGTTTCTGTTGGTTTTTGAGCGGTTTTAACTGTTCGTGGCACTGATGCTGTAACGGGCTTTGCCTGTTCAGCAACTGGAGGCGCTGGCTTGGCAGTCTCCAGCGGTTTAGCTGGTTTTGTCGGTGTTACAGGTGTCTGTGGAGCGGCAGGGACTGCTTTCTTTTCAGGTTCTACAGTTTTCAGTGCAGCTGCAACAGTGACCGCTGGCGATGCTACCGGTTTTATGACCAGTGCCGGAGCAGGAACCAGAGCTGTCTCAACTGGCTTTGCAGCAGTTTTAGCGGTTGGAGCGGCAGCTGTGGCCACCTTTGCAGGTACTGTGACTGGAGTCGCGGGCTTGGCAGTCTCCACCGGTTTTACCGGAGCAGCTGGTGTCTGAGGAACAGCAGGAATCGCTGCTTTCTTTTCTGGCTCCGCAGTTTTCTGTGCAGCCGCAACAGTTACCGTTGGAGATGCTGCCGGTTTTACGGCCGGTGCTGGAGAAGGAATCAGAGCTGTTTCAATTGGCTTTTGAGTAGCCTTATCGGCTGGTACCACAGCTGTGGCCACCTTTGCCGGTTCGACTACAGGAGAAACGGGCTTGGCAGTCTCCATCGGTTTAGCAGGTTTTGTAGGTGTTACAGGCGCCTGTGGAGTTGCAGGAACTGCGGTTTTCTTTTCCGGTTCTGCAGTTTTCTGTGCAGCAGTAACAGTCACCGCTGGCAATGCTGACGGTTTTACAACCGGAACAGGAACCGGAACGGGAACCAGAACTGTTTCTGTTGGTTTTTGAGCGGTTTTAACTGTTTGTGGCACTGATGCTGTAACGAGCTTTGCCTGTTCAGCAACTGGAGTCGCTGGCTTGGCAGTCTCTACTGGTTTTGCAGGTAACTGCGGAGTAGCAGAGGCTGCTGTTTTCTTTTCTGGTTCCGAAGGTTTCTGTACTTTAGCAACAGTCACTGCCGGTGATGCTGTCGGTTTTACGGTTGGTGCTGTGGCTACCTTTACAGGTTCAGTAACTGGAGTCGTGGGCTTGGCAGTCTCTACTGGTTTTGCAGTTTTTTCGGGTGCTGCTGGTGCTTGCGGAGCAGCAGGCACTGCTGCTTTCTTTTCCGGTTCTGCGGCTTTCTGTGCAGTTGCAACTGTTACCGCTGGCGATGCAGGCGGTTTTACAACCGGTGCCGGAACAGGAAGCAGAGCTGTTTCAACTGGCTTTTGTGCTGTCTTAATGGCTGGAGCCGCAGCCGTGGCAGCCTTTGCCGGTTCGACAACTGGAGTCGCAGGCTTTGTAGTCTCCACCGGTTTAGCTGGTTTTTTAGGTGCTGTTGGTGCTTGCGGAGTCACAGGGACTTCGGTTTTCATTTCCGATTCTGCGGCTTTCTTTGCAGTTGCAACAGTCACCGCTGGCGATGCTGACGGTTTTACGGCTGGTGCCGGAGCAGGGATCAGATCTGTCACTGTTGGTTTTGAAACAGTCTTATCGACTGGTACCGCTGTGGCCACCTTTGCCGGTTCAGCAACTGGAGTAACAGGCTTGGCAGTATCCACTGGTTTAGCTGGTTTTGTCGGTGCTGTAGGTGTCTGCGGAGCAGCAGGAACTACAACTTTCTTTTCCGGTTCCGCAGTTTTCTGTGTGGCCGCAACAGTTACCGCTGGCGATGCTGCCGGTTTTATGACCGGAGCCGGAGAAGGGACCAGGACTGTCTCAACTGGCTTTGCAGCAGTTTTAGCGGCTGGAACCGTGGCAGTAACCGCTTTTGCAGGTTCTGTGACTGGCGTCGCGGGCTTGGCTGTATCCACCAGTTTAGCTGGTTTTGCCGGTGTTGCCGTTGTCTGCGGAGCCACTGGAATTGTTGCTTTCTTTTCCGGATCTATAGTTTTCTGTGCAGCCGCAACAGTTGCCGCTGGTGATGCTGCCGGTTTTACGACTGGTGCCGGAGCAGGAACCAGAACTTTATCAGTTGGTTTTTGAACGGCTTTTACTGTTGGTGGTACTGCTGCTGTTACTGGCTTTGCCTTTTCAGCAACTGGAGGCGCTGGCTTGGCAGTCTCTACGGGTTTTGCTGGCAACTTCGGAGCAGCAGGAACTGTTGCATTCTTTTCCTGATCTATAGTTTTCTGTGCAGCCGTAACAGTTACCGTTGGTGATGCAGTCGGTTTTGCGACCGGAGCAGGAATCAGAGCTGTTTCAATTGGCTTTTGAGTAGCCTTAGCGGCTGGTACCACAGCTGTGGCCACCTTTGCCGGTTCTACAACAGGAGAAACAGGCTTGGCAGTATCCACCGGTTTAGCTGGTTTTATCGGTGTTGCCGGTGACTGTAGAGTCGCAGGAACTGCTGTTTTCTTTTCCGGTTCTGCAGTTTTCTGTGCGGTCGCAACAGTTACCGCTGGCGATGCTGCCGATTTTACGACCGGTGCCGGAGCGGGGATCAGGACTGTCTCTGTTGGTTTTTGAACAGTTTTAGCGACTGGAGCCGCAGCTGTGGCAACCTTTGCCGGCTCCGCAGTTTTCTGTGCAGCCGCAACAGTCATCGCTGCTGATGCAGCCGGTTTTATGACCGGAGCCGGAGAAGGGACCAGAACTGTCTCAACTGGCTTTGCAGCAGTTTTAGCGGCTGGAGTCGTGGCAGTAACCGTCTTTGCAGGTTCTGTGACTGGCGTTGCGGGCTTGGCAATCTCCACCGGCTTTGCTGGTTTTTCCGTTGTTACAGGTGTCTGTGGAGCGGCAGAAACTGTTTTCTTTTCCGGTTCTTTAGTTTTCTGTACTGTTGCAACAGTTACCGCTGGCGCTGCCGCCGGTTTTACGACTAGTGCCGGAGCAGTAACCAGAACTGTTTCTGTTGGTTTTTGAGCGGTTTTAACTGTTTGTGGCACTGATGCTGTAACGGGCTTTGCCTGTTCAGCAACTGGAGGTGCTGGCTTGGCAGTCTCTACTGGTTTTGCTGGCAACTGCGGAGTAGCAGAGGCTGCTATTTTCTTTTCTGGTTCCGCAGGTTTCTGTGCCGTAGTATCAGTCACTGCCGACGATGCTGTCGGTTTTACGGTTGGTGCTGTGGCTACTTTTACAGGTTCGACAACTGGAGTTGCGGGCTTGGCAGCCTCCACTTGTTTAGCTGGTTTTACCGGAACAGCAGGAATCGCTGCTTTCTTTTCCGTTTCTGTAGTCTTCTGTGTAGCAGCAACTGTCACCGCTGGTGATGCAGTCAGTTTTGCGAGCGGTGCCGGAACAGGAACAGGAGCTGTCTCAACTGGCTTTGCAGCAGTTTTAGCGGTTGGAGCCGCAGCTGTGGCCATCTTTGCAGGTTCTGTGACAGGGGTCGCGGGTTTGGCAATCTCCACCGGTTTTGCTGGTTTTTCCGGTGCTGCTGGTGCTTGCGGAACAGCAGGAATTGCTGCTTTCTTTTCAGTTTCTACAGTTTTCTGTGCAGCAGCAACCACCGCTGGCGATGCTGCCGGTTTTACGACCGGTGCCGGAGTAGGAACCAGAACTGTCTCAACTGGCTTTGCAGCAGTTTTAGCGGCTGGAGCCGTGACTGTAACCGCCTTTGCAGGTTCAGTTACAGGAGTAACGGGCTTTGCAGTCTCCACCGGTTTTGCCGGTTTTTCCGGCGCTGCTGGCTTCTTTTCCGATTCAGCAGTTTTCAGTGCAGTTGCAACAGCGACTGCTGCTGATGCCGCTGGTTTTACTGCCAGTACAGTAACCGGAACAGGTGACAGCGCTGTTTCAATTGGTTTCGGAGTAATTTTAGTGGTTGGTGCTGCTGTAGCAGCCTTTACCGGTTCAGCAACTGGGGTCGCGGGCTTGGCAATATCCGCCGGTTTAGCTGGTTTTACCGGTGCAGCTGGCGTCTGCGGAGCAGCAGGAGCTACAACTTTCTTTTCCGGTTCTGCAATTTTCTTTGCAGCAGCAACAGTAGCCGCTGCTGAAGTTGCCGGTTTGGGTACGGTTTTAACAGCTGGTGTTGCAGCCACAGCCACCTTTTTCGGTTCGACAATTGGAGTAAGAGATGGGGTTTTTCCCGATGGAGCGGTTGGAGTATCGTTTTCACGAGGATCTGATTCATCCTGAGAACTGGTTTCTGCTATTTTAAGAAGAGAGGGGTCGAGAGTATTAGCTGTTTTAGGATACTCTTTAAGAAGCATTTTCAGCGTTTGTCCAGCTCTCTCTTCCCGTCCCGACAAGGCATATGATTTCAATAACAGTACTAATATTTCTTCCCGGTTTTGAGTGGCGGGATTGTTTCTTAAAATTCTTTCAAGCCAGGTGCTTGCATAATAATATTTGCCGGTGCCTAGATGAAGCTTGCCTTGCTCCAGCATGGATGCTTCGTTGATTTGGGCATAAGACGGAATTTGACAAAGAAAAAGAACCAGCAGTATTGACAATAAAAGTCTCGGAAGTATGCTCATTCAAAATTCCTCAGTGTGTATGGTTCTCGATCATGAAATTGCGAAAGCATATTACTCAAAGAGTGCACGTTGCATTAAATTATAAACCGTATCAGGTGATGTATAATCATCCTGAAAAAATAATCTTATGCCAGCTTTATAAGAAGATTCAAACTCTGCTGGATTAATATGTTACATGCGATATTTGAAACTTTTTGGGGAAAAAATATAATTAGCGTAGAGAGTCTTCAAGGTCAAGTATTCTCTCGTATTCTAAAGGTAAAGTTGCAGTTAATTACGAGTACGTATCAAATTCCATGCGTGAAAAATTCTGGTATAATTGTAAATAAATATCACAACAGGCGAGGGTGCTCATGCAGATAGAATGGTGGTACTGGATTATTGCCGGTTTTTGTCTAATCGGGTTGGAGTTGATTATTCCTTCATTTACGATCATCTGGTTTGGTTTTGGCGCACTTGTTGTTGGCGCGCTTAGCGGGATGTGGCCGAAATTTCCTCTTGCGGGACAGGTGGCGCTCTGGTCGTTGTCTTCAATCTGTTTTACTGTTCTGTGGTTCAGGTATCTGAAGCCAAAGGGTGATAGGACGCATGCCGGGATGTCGAAGGAGGGGATTGTCGGCGAGTCCGGTCTCATTGTCCGTGGTACTGATGACAGTTATGGTCGTGGGATCGTAAAATTTCGAATTTCCGTTCTCGGGGCTGATGAGTGGAGATGTTATTCCAACGAGATTCTGCATGTGGGGGACCGGGTGCGGGTGATCGATATTGAAGGCCAGATTTTAAAAGTTGAAATAATTTAGAGGGAGGGAAAGACCATGCCGGGTGTTTTTATTTTCGGAGTACTTTTTGTTGTGGTTGCAGCAACGCTGTTTGCCGGCGTTAAGACGGTTCCGCAGGGGCAGGAATGGGTGGTGGAGCGTTTGGGTAAGTATCATGTAACGCTCAAGCCGGGTCTCAACTTTATAATCCCCTATATTGACATTGTCGCGTACCGGGTTTCAACCAAGGGCGATGTCCTCTCTGTCGGTGCACAGGAAGTTATCACGAAAGACAATGCCGTCATCATTACCAACGCCATTGCATTTATAAAGGTCACTGATCCGACCCGTGCTGTTTATGAAATCCAGAACTATGAGTATGCCATTCAGAATCTGGTAATGACTTCCTTGCGTGCCATTATTGGTCAGATGGACCTGAACAGTGCGCTCTCAGAACGGGAGCATATCAAGGCCCGCCTGCAGGAAAATATTTCCAAGGAAGTTGCCGCATGGGGAATATACGTCCAGTCGGTAGAAATCCAGGATATCAAGCCATCCGAATCGATGCAAAAAGCGATGGAGCAGCAGGCCAGTGCCGACCGCTTCAAACAGGCTACCATTCTGGAAGCGGAAGGGAAACGTGAAGCCACCATACGCGAGGCTGAAGGGAGATTGGAAGCGGCGAAACGTGAGGCCGAGGCTCAAATTCGGCTGGCTGAGGCGTCGGCCAAAGCTATCGGCGACATCAGTGAGGCTATCAAAGACAATGACTTGCCGGCGGTATTTCTGCTGGGAGATCGTTACATAAATACGTTACAGAAGATTGCAACTTCTCCGAACGCCAAGTTGGTGATACTGCCATCAGATTTGCCGGCGGCGATTCGAGGATTGATGGGGAAAGGGTGAAGGGTGAAGGGTGAATGGTGAATGGTGAATGGTGAATGGTGAATGGTGAATGGCCGGATTTTTTGTCCGGTCAGAACATAAACCGCCGCATACTGATATTCTGCAACAGCCCAATGCCCACCATGGAGGTGATCATGGAAGTGCCGCCATAGGAGAAGAACGGCAGCGGGACTCCGACAACCGGAAAAAGTCCGATCACCATCCCCATATTTATGACGATGTGCCAGAAGAGCATGGCGGTAACTCCCACCGCAAGTAATCCGCCAAAACGGTCGTTGCAGCGACGGGCGATGTTGAGCCCCCATAACACAAGAAACAGATAAATGATAATCAGAACCAGACAGCCGACAAAGCCCCATTCTTCGGCAAAGACCGAAAATGCGAAATCGGTATGCTGCTCGGGAAGAAAGCGGAGTTGTGATTGAGTCCCTTTGACAAAGCCTTTGCCGATTATTCCGCCTGATCCGACGGCTATCTTACTTTGGATGATGTGATAGCCGCTCCCGAGCCTGGAACGTTCGGGGTTCAAGAAGTCAAGGATACGGTTTTTCTGGTATGGACGCAGAAGAAACGCCCAGCTGATCCAGGCCATTGGTATCGTAATGCAGATAAATGTCACGATGGTTGACCAGCGCAGGCCGACGTACAGAATCATGGAAAGCGCAATCAGTATGACAAGGGTGGCTGTTCCCAAATCCGGCTGCTTCATTATCAGTGCGGCAGGAAGGGCAAGCAGGCTTAATGGAATAAGCACGTCTTTAACCGTCAGGCCGCCGATTGATTGAAAATTATTGAAAAAACGGGCGAATGTCACAATGATGACGAGCTTCATCAGCTCTGACGGCTGAATATTAATAAATCCAAGGTTCAGCCAGCGGGTTGCCCCCATGGACCGTCTGCCGATGACAAGCACGATAATCAATAAAAAAACCAAAAAACCGTAAAACCAGTATGACAGATCCTCAAGGATGTGATAATCGAGGCTGCATACAACCAGTGACAGGGTCATTCCCACCATTAACCAGTAAAACTGCTTGATATAGTAGGCTGTGCCGATAATTTTGTAAGGTGTCGTGGCACTGTAGATATTCATTATTCCGAGCAGGCAGACTGTCAGAACCAGTCCCGTCAGTACCCAGTCAATATTTGTCAGGAGGCGGCGATCAATCATTTTTTGCGTCCCCTTTTATTTGGGGCTCTTTCACTTCCGCTGCTCCCCCGTCTTCATCAGATTCTTCCTCTTCATCATCTTTTTGCGAGCCTGACCCCTCTTTGCGAACAGGTTTTTTACTGTCGAAATATGCCCTCAGTATTCTCCCTGCAATAGGAGCCGCCGCAGATCCACCATGTTCGCCATGTTCAACGACCACCGCAACGGCAACTTCGGGTTTGTCATATGGAGCAAATGCCACAAACAGGGCGTGGTCGCGGTATTGGTAGGGTGTGCCCTGTTTGCTGTCGCGGAGTTTGACTACTTGTGACGTGCCGGTCTTTCCTGCCACTTTGACGTCGTATAATCTGGCCATTGCTCCGGTGCCGCCCGGTTCGTTCACCACGGCCAGCAGGCCTTGCTTGACGAGCCGGAAGGACTCTTTGGAAAAAGGGGCATTTCCGATGATTTCAGGTTTGGTTTCCCTGAGAGTTTTGCCGTCGGCATCGACGACCCGTTTTACCAGATGAGGTCGGTATATTGTCCCTTCATTGGCAACTGTTGCTATCATGGAAGCCAGCTGGATAGGTGTCATGATTACGGCGCCCTGTCCAATAGCAACCGGGAGTGTTTCACCATGATACCATCGCTTACCAAAGCGCTTTTGCTTCCACTCCGACGTCGGAATGAGACCGCTCCGTTCGTTCAAAAGCTCAACCCCGAGCGGCGCCCCAAGCTTGAAGGCTTGTGCGGCAGCCGCAATTTTGTCCACGCCAAGTTTTTCACCAAGCTTGTAATAAAACACGTCACATGATTCCCGCAACGATTTACGAAGATTTGTGGAGCCGTGCCCTCTTTTGTTCCAGCACTTGAACGTAGATGTCCCGAGATCGTAGCTGCCGGTGCAATCGATGGAAGTTGACTCATTAATAATATTATTATTCAATCCGGCGAGAGCAGTAACCATTTTAAACGTTGAGCCGGGGGGGTATTGGCCGCTGAGTGCCTTGTTTTCGAGCGGATGGCGCTTGTCATCCAGATATTCCTGCCAGACGTCAGCCGGCAATCTTCCGCTGAAAAGTGCCGGGTCAAAACCGGGGTTACTGACGAATGCCACTATCTCTCCATTGTTGACATCCATGACTACCGCCGCACCAGCCTGTTCGCCGAAGGCGCGTTCGGCCTGTTTCTGCACGTTCGCATCGATCGTCAGCATTACACTGTTGCCGACTGTCGGACTGCTCTCGGAGATGGTCCGCAATACCCTGCCCCGTGCATCAACTTCCAGTTGCCGTCCGCCGTCTCCGCCGTGCAGTTCATTTTCCAGAGCACGTTCAATGCCGTTTTTACCGATGTAATCTCCGGGGTTATATTCCTCATACCCTTTTGTGTTGAGTTCTTTTTCAGAGACTTCGCCAATGTACCCGAGCAGGTGAGCAGCGAGCTGGTTGCTGCTGTATTCCCGCACCGGTTTCATCTCGATTTCTATGCCGGGCAGTCGCAGCCTGTTTTCTTCAATTATTTCGACGTGATCGCGGGTGATATTGGAGGCCAGTACAATCGGGTAGTATTTGGCCCGTTTTTTATTTTTTTCCCAGCGTTCAGCCATGTCCGCACGATCAAGTCCCAACAGGGTTGACAGAAGCGTGAGAAGCGCTTCCTTGTCCTTAACTTCCTGTGGAACAACCGCAAGACTGAAAGAGGGGCGGTTACTGACCAGTACTGTTCCGGTGCGATCCATTATTGCGCCCCGGGAAGCAGCTACCGGCACGAAGCGAAGCCGGTTGTTCTCGGACATGGCGTGATAATCGTCTGCACTCAAAATCTGGAGATGCCATAATCGCAGTATCAGTGACAGGAATACGATACCTACAGCAAAGGAAAGCACCAGTATGCGCTGTTTTGATTCCAGTAGTTCCCGGACAAAGCGCCGCTCTTTCATGATGCTTCCAATTTACAATCAAATCCGGGAAAAGATGAAACAATTGATGCGACAAAGGCGTTAACCAAAAGGCGCGGGAAAATATCGGAAAGCATTGAGTATGCAATGCCGGGGGATGAGGTGAACATAACGATCAGGAGAAGATTGAGAGTGAATCCCGCCAGCGTAACACCGGAAACGGTCAGGACGAACAGAATTCCACTGTCTGCATACAAGCGATCAGAAACACTTTTGATAATAAAAAATGAAATCAGAAAGGAGGCGGCATTCAGGCCAAGGTACAAACCACCATAGACGTCATCGAGCAGACCCAGCAGCCAGGCCAGTGGCGCACCTGTTTCAAATGAGCTCCTCAAGGCGATAAAAACCATGATAACCAGCAATAAGTCAGGTTTGAAAGGAGGCATCACAAAGACGGGCAGCAAAGATACCTGAATGACAATTGATGCCAGGACAAGACAAAAAAGCAGCAGTGCGGCTCGTCTACTCATACCCACCTCGCTGCACAATAAGTACTTCTTCAAGATGGGGGAGATTTACGGCCGGTCGGATCGAAATGGTCTGGAATATGCCGTATTCCCCACGCTTGACCATGGTGACTTCGCCAATTGGAAGTCCTTTGCCAAAAACTCCACCGATCCCTGAGGTAATAACGGTGTCGCCAACTTTAACGTCTTCTTCACGGGTGGTAAATTCAAGTGTACAAAGCATCTCCCCTTTACCCTTGACGACGCCCCTGGCGCGGGAACGTTGGATGGTGGCTGAAATGCCGCTGGCGTGATCCGTCAGCAGGAGAACGCGCGAGGTCGTGGTGGAAACTTTGACTGTCTGACCGACAACTCCATCGGCCGAGATTACCGGCATTCCTTCTCTAATGCCGCTCGAACTGCCTCGATTGATTACCAGCGTCCTGAACCAAGAGGTGACATCTTCGCCAATAATTGTCGCCGCAACGGTTGGTTCCTTGACATCTTTTTTCATATCCAGCAAACGTTCAAGTCGTTTGTTTGTCAATACCGCTTCGTTTCCTTCTATAATGCGTTGATTGAGGCTGCGGATGTCTTCTCGTAACCGGACGTTTTCGCTATGAGTATCGACAAGTCGAATGTAGCGGTCCCACACGCCTTCCACAGCACCACTGATCGCTGAAACCGGTCGGAGAAGTGGCGATAATATTCCAAGAGCTGATCGCTCAATGAAATTTGCCTCGCGATTGCGGGGAACATTCAGCGAAAACACCAGCAGGGCGGCCAGGAGTCCGATGCCGGTCAAGAGCGGATATATATATTTTTTTATAAAATCCATGGAATCTATCCCGTGTTATTCGTATCAGATCCCGCATAACTCGGATTCATTGAATACCCGTTGCAGATAGTCCCGATAAGAAGAGTTGGGTGTGGCGTTGATAACCTCTTCCATCTGGTGGCAGCTGATAAAGCCGCGTCTGAGCGCTATTTCTTCGAGGCAGGCAATCTTTAATCCCTGTCGCGATTCGATTGTTTCAATAAAGTTGCTGGCTTCCAGCAGGCTTTTATGGGTGCCGGTATCGAGCCACGCGATGCCGCGACCAAGACGCTCGACCATCAATTCGCCGCGCCGCAGATATTCAAGGTTGACATCGGTAATTTCCAACTCACCCCGGTGCGATGGTTTTATTGATTTTGCGACAGTTACAATGTTTTCGTCATACAGGTACAGACCTGGCACCGCATAATGAGACTTTGGCTGGGTCGGCTTTTCTTCAATGCTGAGAACCTTGCCGTCGGCATCGAAGGCAACAACCCCGTAGCGTTCAGGATCGGTAACCTGATATCCAAACACCCGTGCTCCTGTGGTAAAATCAGATACGATCCTGTCAAGATTCATCCTGCCGTAGAAAATGTTGTCACCCAGGATCAGACAGACTGACTTGTTGTCTATGAACTCTTCGCCCACCAGGAAAGCCTGGGCAATTCCCTTTGGTTCAGGCTGGATTTTGTATGAAATCTTTATTCCCCAGCGAGAACCGTCGCCGAGCAGCGCCTCGAAACGAGGGGTGTCATGCGGAGTCGAAATAAGCAGAATGTCTTGTATCCCGGCAGTCATCAGTGTCGCCAGAGGATAATAGATCATCGGCTTGTCATAGACCGGCTGCAGTTGCTTGCTGGCAACCAGTGTCAGGGGAAAGAGGCGACTGCCGGCGCCCCCGGCCAGAATAATTCCCTTTTTAATTCCATTTGACATAACGAACACCTCGCATTTATTTGATATTTACTCATACTTGTAATTGCTCCATTGCCTGGAGCGACATCAAATTTACTAAGCTACACCAAGAGTTTCACTGCCGTCAACAGATTGTCACTTACTTCCGTATCTGATCCTACACGGTGCTCGTCATCTGCTCCATATCCGGTACGAACCAGAATGGTTCGACACCCTGCGGCTTTTCCCGCTTCAATATCCGCTGTTTTATCTCCGATCATGACGGAATTTCCCAGGTCGATGTCATAGGTGACTGCGGCCTCTTGCAGCATCCCCGGTAATGGTTTTCGACAGTTACAGGGGAGGGCATAACTACCTCGCCCGGAGGGATGGTGCGGACAGTAGAGCCAGACGTCAACGTGAGCGCCGTGATGTCCCAACTCTCCTGAAATATGGCGGTGCAGATTTTCGACATCCTCTTCCGTGTAATAACCACGTGCGACGCCGGACTGGTTTGTTACCACTACAACCATTATTCCGGCCTGGTTAAGCAGTCTGATAGCTTCCGGCACACCCGGAATGAATTCGAAATCCTGTACCCGATACAGGTACTCCTTTTCGATATTGATAGTACCATCCCGGTCCAGAAAAACAGCGCGCTTCATTAATTCCCCCGTAACAATTGTTTCGTAATATTTAACCTGCTGATTTAGTGGACAAATAAAAGAGAGAAGCATTGACAACCGGGTACGGAACCATCTATAACACCATCAATAAATAGTGAGGGAGATGCGTACGTGATCAAAACGAATAATCTCAAAATTACCGGTATTACTCCAATTATTGCCCCTGCCGACCTGCGCCAGGTTTTTCCGTTGTCGGATAAGAACCGTGCTTTTGTCAGCAGAAGCAGGGAACAGATAAAAGAAATCATTCAGCGTCGGGACAAGCGGTTGATGGTTGTTGTCGGCCCCTGCTCAATTCACGACACTGATTCAGCCGTTGAATATGCCAAAAAACTGGCTGAACTTTCCCGTCGTGTTGACGATCAGCTCTTGCTGATCATGCGGGTTTATTTTGAAAAACCCCGTACGACAGTCGGCTGGAAGGGATTGATCAATGATCCCGACATGAACGGCACCCATCTTATTTCCAAGGGCCTCGGCATTGCCCGTGGCCTGCTGAGCCGGATGACATCACTCGAAGTGCCGGTTGCCAACGAGATGCTTGATCCGATTACGCCGGAATATGTTGCCGACCTCATCAGTTGGGGGGCTATCGGCGCCCGCACCACCGAATCACAAACTCATCGCGAAATGTCCAGCGGTCTATCGTTCCCGGTCGGTTTCAAAAACGGCACAGACGGCAACCTGCAGATTGCTATTGACGCGATGAAGGCAGCGCAACATCCACACAGCTTTCTTGGTATCAATCGAGAGGGCCGGACTTCCATCATTCAGACCAGCGGCAACCCTGACGTGCATATCGTCTTACGGGGTGGCTCGAAAAAAGTTAATTATTACCCGGCTGATATTGCCTACACCGAAGAACAACTCAATAAGAACGGTCTGCTCTCAACAATAATGGTTGACTGCAGCCACGGAAATTCCAACAAGGACTACCGGAAACAGCCCGAAGTTCTGGAGTGTGTCGTCGATCAAATGCTGGCCGGAAACAGCTCTATTTCGGGCGTCATGATTGAAAGCAGCCTTGAAGCGGGTAACCAGAAAATACCGGCTGACATCAGCCAGCTGAAGTATGGTGTTTCAATTACGGATGCCTGTATTGACTGGGGCACAACGGAAAAAATTCTGCTTAATGCCCACAGCAGGTTGAAAAAAAGGAAATAGTGGCTGACATTTTCGGGGGCGGACTTTTTCGCCCCCTACTCAGCTTCATACATCATTTTCATTCCGCCTGCTGCACGCCCTAATGGACCACCGCTAAACGTTTCCTCTGCTCCTTCAGCCAACAAATCCAGATAATTAATTTTCTTCTTTGGCGCCTGCAATACTTCGGGGTCTCCGGAAATTCCCGCAAGTTTACCCGCTTCATCAATCGCATCCTGAATAGTTCCCAGACGATCAACCAATTTGAATTGCTTGGCCTGTTCACCTGAAAGAATCCGTCCATCGGCAATTTTACGTACCTCTTCAATCGGTAGCTTACGGCCTTCTGCAACAGCTCTGACAAATTGTTCATGGGTGTTGTCGATCACCGACTGAAGCATGGCACGATCTTCAGCGGAAAACTGGCGTACCGGGGATCCGGAATCCTTGAATTTCCCGGTTTTCAGCGTAACCGATTTAATGCCAATCTTATCCATCAATGACTCTATGTTGGAAAGTTTGAGGATGACCCCGATACTGGCGGTAATAGTGCCGGGATTTGCATATATCATGGTTGCCGGTGCCGAAATGTAATAGCCTCCGGAGGCTGCAAGGCTGCCCATTGAAACGATGATCTTCTTTTTGGCGGCAAATTTCCTGACCTCGGCGTTTATTTCCTGAGACGGAGCGACAATTCCACCGGGAGAGTCAACCCGCAGCACCACGACCTTGACGGAATCTTTTTTAAGGAAATAGCGCAGTTGTCGAATCGTTTCTTTGGAGTCGAGAATCATGCCCTTGACTTCAACCAGACCGATTCCGTCTTTACCCGTAATGTTTGCATCGCCGCTGTTGATGATTACCGAAGCAATTTTAACGGAAACGGCAAACAAGACGATAATTGAGACAACAACGGCTGCGGCGATTATGACAGTTTTTTTCGACATATTCAGGTACCTGTATATATTTGTCTTTTGAGAGAGTGGCATATCTGCTAAAGTCGAGAGATGAAAGCTCTTGTCATATCAGATACGCATGGCTGTACCCGTCGTGCTTTTGAAGCTCATAATCTTTCAGAACCGGTTGACGTAATAATTCATCTGGGAGATGGGTGCGCCGATGCGGATATGCTTCGTGCTGCTCTTGACATCCCGGTTATTTCCATTGCCGGCAATTGTGATCCTCGTACAAATGTTCCGCGAGAACGACTGTGGGAGTGTGAGGGAAAGCGGATTTTACTGACCCACGGGGATGCGTATCAGGTTAAGTCAGGACTTTCCAGGCTGTTGCTGAGAGCCAAAGAAGTCGGGGTTGATGCAGTTTTGTTCGGTCATACTCATGTGGGCATGGTTGAAAACTTCTCAGGACTGCAACTGTTGAACCCCGGTTCACTCGCTAATTATGGTTGTCATCGCAGCTACGCTGTTTTGACCATCACAACCGACGGCATTACCTCCTGCCACTACGACATTGATTAGCTTTTCAACGAGAACCTTCCGTCTCAAATACTAGCGTCACCATCCCTGTTTAACGCTTCCCGCCCCTTATGTACCGCCTTTTCCAGTCTGCGCCGTCGAGGCCACGTGATGACATAATCTATTGGCCCGGAAAGGATATACAGCAACAATACGCTGAAGGTCATGATTACCGGTTCGGCGGCTATAACAATCAACAAAACAACTGCAAGCAATAAAAAGCCGAACGGCTGGCGTTTAATCAAGGCGGGGTCTTTGAACGAATTGAATCTGAAATTCGAGACCATCAGAAATGCCAGCAGGTAGATCAGGCCGAGTATGGCAAACTTTTTAAAGGAGCTTGGCCAGCTGAAATGGTAGAACAGGAGCACCGTTGAGGCGACCATGCATGCCGATGCCGGAGTAGGGAGACCGACAAAACGTTTACTCTCGACGGTGTCAACCTGAACGTTAAAGCGGGCAAGTCGCAGTGCGGCACAGACAAGAAACAGAAACGCCGCCACCCAGCCGAGTCTGCCGAATGGCTTGAGTGCCCAGGCGTACATGAGGAGGGCCGGGGTTACACCAAAGGCCACCAGATCGGCCAAAGAATCAAACTCGACCCCGAATTTGCTGGTGGAGCCGGTCATGCGGGCTACCTTGCCATCGAGACCGTCGCAGATTGCCGAGATAAAGATCCAGATTGCAGCGGTACTGTAATTGCCGTTCAAGGTTGCTACCATGCTGTAAAAACCGGCAAAAAGGCTGCTTGCTGTAATCAGGTTGGGGAGAATGTAAATTCCCCGTTTAATGTTTTCCCGCTTATCAGTTGCTGTAGTAACCGCTTCACTATCCATGGGATCGTATCCTTGCTTAAACGATTCTTGCCAATACGGTTTCGCCGGCCACAGTTTTGTCACCCAGTTTTACCAGTGGTGCGACTTCCGGCGGCAGATAGACATCAACCCGTGATCCAAAACGTATCAAGCCGTAGCGCTCGCCACGCACCAGCAGATCACCAACCAGAGGATAACTGATGATGCGGCGCGCTACCAGTCCGGCAATCTGGACAAAGGCTATCCGGACACCACCGGCAATTTCCAGTACGATGCCATTACGTTCATTCTCACACGAGGCGCGTCCATCGCGGGCATCAAAGAACTTACCCTGATGGTGAAATGTGTCAATAACCTTGCCGTTAAAAGGGACGCGGTTGACATGAACACTGAAGACGGACATGAATATGCTGATTTTAAGAGCTTCGGCACCAAGAGGAGTTTCAGGCACCCTCTCAGCGACAATTACAACGCCATCTGCCGGTGCAACAACAGTAGAGGTGTCAGCAGGTGAAGTTCTTTCCGGATTGCGGAAAAAATAAAGAACAAACAACGTTAAAAGGAGAGATATCACTGCCGGAATGATCAGAACTGCCGAGCAGAGTCTCCAGGAAGCAACAGACAGCAGAGTTGTCAGTCCGACTGCATATGCGATGAATGGATACCCTTCTCGGGCAAATGGGGTTGAATTATTCATGTACCTGCCTGAAAGCGCAGACACCCCTCTCCGGGCGGAAGAGGGGTGTCGTGACTCGCGTAGTTGAATTAGTTTTTGGTTTTGTCGACGATTTTCTTAATCCAGGGCATCATGCTCCGCAGCTTCTCACCGACCTGCTCGACCGGGTGGGCAGCATTGAGGCGACGACGTGCAGTCATCTCAGGGTAATTTGACATCCCTTCAAGAATGAACCGCTTGGCATAATCACCACTCTGGATATTGGCCAGGCATTCCTTCATGGCAGCGCGGCTCTGGTCGTTAATGACCTTAGGTCCGGTGACATATTCTCCATATTCGGCGTTGTTGGAGATAGAGTAGTTCATGTTGGCGATGCCGCCCTCATACATGAGGTCAACAATAAGCTTGAGCTCGTGCAGACACTCGAAGTAAGCCATTTCCGGGGCATAGCCAGCTTCCACCAGAGTTTCAAAGCCAGCCTTCACCAACTCCACAGCTCCGCCGCAAAGTACAGCCTGCTCGCCGAACAGATCGGTTTCGGTCTCGTCTTTGAAAGTTGTTTCAATAATGCCGGTGCGACCGCCGCCGATAGCGCTGGCGTAGGAGAGGGCAATGTTGCGAGCCTTGCCTGATGCGTCCTGGAAGATGGCGATCAGGTCAGGAATTCCGCCACCTTTGACAAACTCGGAGCGAACAGTATGACCGGGAGCCTTGGGGGCGATCATGATGACGTCGAGGTCGGCGCGTGGCACAACCTGGTTGTAGTGGATGGCGAAACCGTGAGCAAAAGCAAGAGTCGCCCCTTTTTTGAGCTTCGGCGCGATTTCGTCACGGTAGAGCGTCGATTGGAATTCATCAGGTGTCAGGATCATTACCAGATCGGCAGAGGCAACAGCTTCGGCAACAGTCGCCACTTTGAGACCGGCATTCTTCGCCTTTACAGCGGAGGCAGAACCCTTCCGCAGCGCTACGGTTACATCAACGCCGGAATCCTTGAGGTTGCAGGCATGGGCATGTCCCTGGGAACCGTAACCGACAATAGTAACTTTTTTCTTCTTAATCAATTTGAGATCACAATCACGATCATAATAAACGTTCATATTGGTACATCCTCCACACTAATTTTATCCGGAAAACCGGTCAAACTTTATACATAAAAAGAACGAAACAAATACTACATTCGGCCTTGGCTGTCAACGTAAATAGCTGTTTTGACCTCGGTCGCAGGTGTTACTCTTTTGTTTGTAAATGAAAAAAAACCGCCCGTTTCCGGGCGGCTTGACAGTAATACACCTGTTACTGTTTTCTACCCGTTCCATCCCTTGGCGCCGCGTCCGATAGCAACCGAACCGGTACGGACAAGTTCTTTCAGGCCCAGCGGCCTCAGAAGTTCCAGAATCGCATCGATCTTGAGCGGATTGCCGGTTGCTTCAATGGTATAGGATTTCGGAGTAACATCAATAATCTTGGCCCGGAAGATATCAACTATGCGCAGTACCTCGGCACGAACATCATCCTCCGCCGCAACCTTGATCAGGGCCAGTTCGCGCTCAATGCCGCTGCCATCGGTGAAATCGACAACTTTGATGACATCGATCAATTTGTTCAGCTGCTTGTTAATCTGTTCAAGAATCTGCTCGTCGCCGCGGGTGACAATAGTCATTCGGGACAAGCCGTCTTCGTTGGTCGGGGCTACGGACAGCGAATCGATATTGAAGCCGCGTCCGGAAAAAAGCGTAGCGATCCGGGAAAGCACTCCGAAGTCGTTTTCAACTATAACTGAAATTGTATGTTGCATGGCAGTTTCCTCTCCTTCGCCTTAAGCGTTCAGAACCATTTCATTCAGTGATGCTCCGGCCGGGACCATTGGCAGCACTTTTTCTTCGCGGGCAACCTTGAACTCCATGATGACCGGCCCCTTCTCCTTGAATCCCTGCTTGATAACCGATTCGACTTCACCCGGTTTGGTCGCCAGGAAGCCTTTGGCACCGTAGGCATCCGCCAGCTTGATGTAGTCGATGGGCAGTTCCATGCAGGTGGATGAATAGCGCTTGTCGAAAAACAGTTCCTGCCATTGACGCACCATGCCGAGGAAATTATTATTCAGAATGACAATTTTAACCGGCAGTTTGTTCTGCACCAATGTCGCCATTTCCTGGATATTCATCTGTATGCCGCCGTCACCGCAGATGGTGATGACCTGACGATTCGGGAATGCCGCCTGAGCGCCCATTGCGGATGGCAGGCCGAAGCCCATAGTGCCCAGGCCGCCAGAGGTCAGCAGGGTGCGCGGTTTGTTGAACTGAAAAAACTGAGCTGTCCACATCTGGTGCTGTCCAACATCGGTGGAAATGATGGCGTCGTCGTCAGACAGTTCACGCAACTTCTGAATAACGAACTGCGGTTTGATGATGGTGCTGCTCTGCTTGTACCCGATGGGATGTTTTTCTTTCCAATCGGAAATGTCCTTATGCCAGGGAGCCAAGGCAGTGATAAAATCGGCCAGTTTGCCTTGGCTTTTGTCCGCCTGCTTGAGCATTTTTGTCAGGACATCTTCAACGTCGCCGACAATCGGCAGATCCACGCGGACATTTTTCTTGATCGACGTCGGATCGACATCAATATGAATAATTTTTGCATGCGGTGCAAAGGTCGAAAGCTTTCCGGTAACACGGTCGTCAAAACGAGCGCCGATGGCAATAATCAGGTCACTGTTGGTCATCGCCATATTGGCGCAATAAGCGCCATGCATTCCGAGCATGCCGAGTGACAGCTTGTCGCTCTCCGGAAATGCGCCAAGTCCCATCAGCGTTGTCGTAACCGGTACTCCCAGTTTGCGTGCCAGTACTGTCAAAGGCTCGGCAGCATTGCCGAGCACTGCGCCACCGCCGACATACATAACCGGGCGCCGTGATTCGAGAATCATCGCAACTGCTTTTTCCACCTGGCGGGGATGCCCGGAGAGATTAGGCTTATAGCCGCGAATGTCAACGGATTCAGGATAATGAAATTCACCCTGCGCCATCTGAACATCCTTTGGAAAATCGACCAGAACCGGCCCTGGACGACCGCTGCGTGCGATATAAAAAGCTTTTTTCATGGTCAGAGCGATATCCTTGACATCGCGGATCAGAAAACTGTGCTTTGTGCAGGGGCGGGTGATGCCGATAATATCGACCTCCTGAAAAGCATCGTTGCCGATCAGTGCTGTCGGCACCTGACCGGTAATGATAACCATCGGGATCGAATCCATATATGCCGTAGCGATACCGGTAACAGTGTTGGTTGCACCGGGACCGGAGGTCGCAAGGGCAACGCCGACTTTTCCGGTGGCGCGGGCATAGCCGTCAGCTGCGTGAGTGCCGGCTTGCTCATGCCGCGGCAGGATGTGATGTATATCTTTAAAGCTAAAGAGTTCGTCATACAGATTGATGACGGTACCGCCCGGATAGCCGAAAATGGTATCCACGCCCTCTTTTTTCAAGCACTCCAACATTATACGTGCGCCGTTCATTTTCATACATAACCTCTGAGTACAGAAATTTGCACCTCTTGTGAGGTGAAAGATTAGTTAGTCTGCCGTAGTAACCGCACCGGTATGAGCCGATGTAACTACCTTGGCATAGCGGGCCAGCCAGCCGCCCTTGATCTTGGGTTCCGGTGCCTGCCATTTTGTCCGGCGGATTGCCAGGGTTGCCTCGTCTACCAGTAGTTCCAGGCGCCGGTTCGGGATATCGAGTAGAATTTTGTCGCCGTCCTCAACCAGGGCAATCGGTCCACCTTCAGCCGCTTCGGGTGAAATATGCCCGATGCAGGGGCCGCGTGTGCCGCCGGAAAAACGTCCATCGGTGATCAGCGCCACGCTGTCGCCGAGGCCCATGCCCATGATTGCAGCGGTCGGAGCAAGCATTTCCCTCATGCCGGGGCCTCCTTTAGGTCCTTCGTAGCGGATTACGACACAATCGCCTGACTTGATTTTTCCTTCCATGATGGCTGCCATTGCCTGCTCCTCAGCATTGAAGCAGCGGGCAGTACCCTCAAAATACATCATGGCGGCAGAAACGCCCGATTGCTTGACGACGGCCCCTTTGGGCGCGATGTTTCCGGAAAGGATGGCAATGCCACCTTCTTTCTTTATCGCATTCCCAAGCGGGCGGATAACCTCCTCGTCCACATTCTGAATACTATCGGCCAGTTGATGCGTAGTCAGGCCGAACAGAGTGGGCGTATCGTGAATTTTGTCTCCAAGCTGTTTGAGCACACCGGCAACGCCGCCGGCGATGTCCAGATCTTCCATGAAATGTTCGCCGGCCGGGTTCATTGAAGCCAGTTGTGGTGTATCTTTTGCCAGTACATCAAACAACTCCAGCGGCAGATCAACACCGGCTTCATGGGCGATTGCCAGCAGATGCAGCACGGTATTGGAAGAGCCGCCCAGGGCGAGATCGACGCGGATTGCGTTTTCAAAGGCTTCACGGGTCAGAATGTCGCGTGGCTTGACGTCGTTCAGTACCAGTTCAACAATCTTTTCGCCGGAAGCAAAGGCGATGCGGCGTTTAAGGGCTGAAACGGCCAGGGCTGTCCCGCAGCGCGGCAGACTCATGCCCATCGTTTCGGTGAGGATTGCCATGGTATTGGCGGTGAACAGTCCCTGGCAGGAACCCATGCCGGGACAGGCGTTGTCTTCGCAGACCTGCAGTTCTTTGTCATTGATGACACCGGCCTTGTAGCGGGCCATTGCTTCGAACGTATCGGAAACAAAGGAATACTTGCGCCCGGCTATGCCCCTGCCGCTCATCATCGGACCGGCGGTAACCACGATGCAGGGAATGTTGAGGCGGGCTGCGGCCATCAGCATGCCGGGGGTTATTTTATCACAATTGGTCAGCAGTACCAAGCCATCAAGGCGATGTGCCTCAGCCACTGACTCTACCATATCGGCAATCAATTCGCGGGTCGGCAGGGAGTAATGCATCCCTTTATGGCCCATAGCCATGCCGTCGCACACACCAGGAATACCGAAGAAGAACGCATATCCGCCCCCGGAGTGCACACCCTTTTCGATGAAACGCTCAAGATCGCGCATACCGACATGTCCGGGAATAAGGTCGGTGAAGCTGGTTGCCACGCCTATAAACGGCTTATTTAACTGGTTGTGCGGGACACCTGTCCCTTTCAGCAGGGCGCGATGCGGAGTCCGCTCAAGCCCTTCAGTTATCATGTCACTACGCATCAGAATGTCCTTGTATTGAAGTTGTTTGATGTGGCTAAACCCGAAATTGATAAGAATATACGGGGTTTAGTAAATTAATACAGATAGTTGGATGTGTCAACTGGAATGATAGCAATGAGATCAATTTTATCTCAAATGTCGTTAATCGCTCTGCCCGGTAACGCTGCCCCGGTAGCGCACGGTCAGCCCATTCAAAAAGTTTCTGAGGAATTGATCGCCACACTCTTTGTAATGTTTATGCCCTTTGTTTCTGAACAGGGCGCTCAGTTCAGACTTTGAGATCGTAATGCCTGCCAAAAGCATCACTGCCAGCATATCATCCTCTTTTAAATCAAGCGCGATGCGCAGTTTCTTCAGGATGGCGTTGTTGTTGAGTGACGCATCCGGTTTTGGAGCCTCATCCGAACCGGTTTCCCTCCTGCCCCTTTTCTGCACGATCAGGCCATCCAGAAACAGGCACAGCAGAGGATTGCTGCACGAAATAAAATCTTCTTCCTCCTCTTTTTTGAGAAGCTTGATCAACGTCGGCTGCTCGATAGTGCAGCCTGACAGCTTGAAAATATCGATCACGGTTGTGTTGCTGATGTCCAGTGCGTAGCGCAGTCGGCGTAATATGTCATTATTGTTCATCGGTACTGTCTCCTGATAAATACTCGTGGATGTTTTTCAATTTCAAATCGAGGATGATATCAAGGCGGCGAAGATTGAGGCGACAGAAAACGTACCAACTGGTACGTTGAGGAGCCGAATACGAGCCAACGAAGAGAGGGCCTCGATCTGGAATTTGAGTTATTTGAACGCCGCTACCTGTGCCTGATACATCGTCACCGGTACAAAGCGCACGGCAAACTCCGAATTACATCTGGGACATGCCACAAAGAACGGTTTGCCGTTTTTCCCTTTTTCAAACGGCAGATCCTGCTTGTGACTACAGTAGGGGCAGGTTGTTGTCACGGATGCCTGGACGAGTTTGACCGGCTTTATATCTGCCGCCGCTGATTTTTTTGGCGCCGGGGCCGAAGGTTTGGATGCGTGCGGCTGGTCTTCAGATAACTCTAAAGTTGTAGTGGGACTTTTTTGCATGACAGTTCGCTCCTTTTTAGTCGAAGTTGACACCGGAAGAAATTCGTCTTCACTCTGGTCGAATGCGGCAGTCGGGGGAGGGAGGATACCTTTCATCGCCTTTTTCCAAACCAGAGGCATAGATGTTTTTGAATAGTACAGCGGCCTGATACCCTTCATCAGCGCTGCTCCTTTGACGACAATATAATATTTGTCGCGATATGAAACCAGAGTCTGATTGTCGATCTCAGATATTTTGAATCCGGAACATATTTTGTTGTCGAGCCAGAATGTGATTGTCTCTTCCATCTTAATGCCCTCCTTAATCGTTGTTACAAAAAAGAAAACCCAAGTAATGTCCTTCAGAGAATATGAAATGGACATTACCTGGGTACTGTTACCAGATTCGCATGGTGCTTGCCAATAAATTGTTTCAAAGATTTGACAATATCTATGTCGTATTGATTTTGTTGTGCTGAAGAATCCTCTTGCATCATTCGCTATTCGCGAATAGAATATGCCCATGATGCTAAAACCTCAAGATATAGTTGTTCTGCTCAAGTTGATTGTAGCAAAAACCAGGAACTGGTCTTTTGCTTCATTGGCGGAAGAACTTTTCATGAGCCCATCCGAGGTGCATGCCGGAATCAAGCGAGCGACTGCGGCCCGACTGTATGACGAATCTCGCAAATTGCCTGTGCGGAAAAACCTGGAGGAATTTCTGGTGCATGGGGTGAAATATGCCTATCCTCCACAGCATGGAGCTTTGACCAGGGGAATACCGACCGGATATGCCGCCTATCCCTTAAATGAATTACTTACTCTTGGCGCAAACGATGTTCCCCCGGTATGGCCCCATCCTGAGGGAGAAGTGCGTGGATATGAGTTCTCACCGCTTTATAGGTCAGCACCGGCCGCTGCCATGAAGGACAAGGATCTGTATGCTATGCTGGCGTTGCTCGACGCAATACGTGATGGTCGGGCACGGGAACGGGAGTTGGCAATAAAAGAGTTGAAAAGCCGTCTGGATGATGTGGTATGAAGGCCAAATTCAATAACTTGGAGATGGTGCTCCATGTCGCCAGAAAACTCGGCAGCCTGTTGGAGAAGGTCGTATTTCTCGGCGGTTCTGCGACTGGTTTGCTGATTACTGATCCGGCGGTGCCTGATGTTCGTATGACGCAGGATGTTACGTAATTGTTGAGGCTGCTACCTGGATAGAGTATCACCGTCTGGAACAGGCACTTATTGAAAAGGGCTTTAACCGGGACACCCGCGAAGGCGCACCACTCTGTCGATGGCTTGTTGATGGAGTCATTGTTGATGTCATGCCGATCAGCGGCGAAATTCTCGGCTTTTCAAATGTCTGGTATGGACCCGCACTGCAAAACTCCGAAACGAGAGCAGTAGCTCCCGAATTGAATATCCGCCTGGTTACTGCTCCCTATTTCCTTGCCACCAAAATTGAAGCATTCCGTGGGAGGGGCAACGGTGATTATCTTGCGAGCCATGATCTGGAAGATATTATAACCCTGATTGATGGGCTTAAAGAGCTTCTTGGCGAAATTGTAACAGCTCCTGCTGCCCTGCGGAAATTTCTGGCAGATACCTTTCGTGATTATCTTTCCACACCAGCTTTTGTGGAGAGTATTAGTGGGCACCTCCTGCCTGACAAAGCCAGTCAGGGGCGTTTGAAGTTGATTGTGCAACGTATGACCCAAATTGCAGAAAACATAATCGAGGAACCCGCAAACGTAAACCAACACCGTGCAGAAGATTGAATAACGTGTGAATTTCGGGATTTCCACGGAGAGATAACGTGCGGTATGGACTTTCTCTATTCAGGCCTGACTTCTCTGCAACCGCCTTCATGCTGCCATTTGTATATCAAAAAATCACTAAACAAATTGACTAAAATGAAGCCCACTAAGCGACCGTCTTATCATATCCCCACTCATTTATAAATTAATCATTACGAATGTGTTGACTGTAATCTTTTGAGATGTTATTGATCTGTCAAGCCGTGAAAATTGTAAAAAAAATCTATTGTTAAGGAGTATCCCGATGAAAAAAGTAATCATATATTGCGTCTGCCTGGTGATCTTGACTGGCTGCGCTACCTCAGCCCCTGACGGAACCAAAACAAAAACCGGTTTTGGCAAGGCATTCTCCAGCATCGTAACACTGGTGCTGACCCCCCTCCAGATCGCAGCCGGACTTGTGGAGGGTATTGCTTCCATGCCCTATTACCTTTCAACCAGCCTCGATAAAATCAATAAGGGGATGATAGCGGCCAATGCCAAGGTAACCCTCGATGACACCTACGAATCTGCTTATGGTAAGCGAATTGCGCAAGTACAAGAGTCAGGAGATACGGGAGAGGCATTTCGGAGGATGAAACATGCATCGGAATACTTCCGGAAAATTCTGTCCCGCTATGGTGTTAAGGATGCTGGTCATTATTTTCTGACCAGCATTGATACTGCAAACAGCAAGGGTTACACCCTTTTTGCCGTTATCTATCGTCCGACTGATACGATCAAGGTTATTGACAAATACGATGGCAGCACTGTCAGGGTATTTAATCGATCCGACCGGCTCTACTATGAACCATTCGAAAAAGATGCGGACGGTCGCCCGCTCGATTCCGTCATTGACTGGTCCGGTATGCCCAGGGAATATTTCAAAACGCAGAAGGCTCAGGCCATCCTGCTGACTATGGCCGCCAACAGTGTGGCCAATGAAAAGAAAACCCCTGAGTATTGGGATGCGGAAAAACGGTGGATTGCCGGTAACTTTGAAGAGATTACCGAACAGAAGATGAATGCGGTCAGAAACAAGATGAAAATCGATAATTGAGACTGTGCCTTCGAGAGGGCACTCTTAAAAGCAATACGTTCTAACGGTCGGCGCTTCGGACCGCCTTGATGCAGGCGACGCATATGCCGTCTGCCTGATAATGATCTCCAGGGTTGACGATCCCACCTTTTTTTTCACCGATATAGGCCATGATATTGCCTTGCGGACTACGGTCCACACTCCAGAGATACCAGCAATATGGGCGCACATCGAATACGGGATTCAGGTAGCTTGCCCGGCCGCTGTCGAGTTTCCCCCCTGGTTTACTCTCGATAATGGATGCCACTTCTTCGAGTGTCGGGATTCTCCAGTCTGAATACCCGGCGAAACTTTTACCATTAATCCGCTCCAGATACTGCCTGACCTCAAGAATATTTTCCTTTATTTCATAAGATGTCAGCCACATCAGGCCGGTTTTCAGATCAGATACCGTCCCGTTTTCGTTGTTGACATACTGATTTGTGACGGTGCCGGTATTAATACCCGTCCAGAGGTCGAAAGCCTCTTTGTAATTGGCAAACTCATATGGTGTGGCTCGAAGTTTGCCCCATAACTTGCCTTCTGCCGATTTTTCCTCGCCCACTTGAACCTTGCCGGAGATCACAACCTGATATGTGCCGTCGGTCTGATATCCAATGTCGATAACCTGAAAGCCGGGAAGCAGCACGGCCTTGGCCCTGCTCTCAACCATATCGTATTTGAGGGCAAAGTTTTCGACAATGGTCAGGGATGAAACAGCCACTCCTGCTCGTTCAATCGCCTGCAACTTTCCGTTCATGACAGCTTCCTTGTAATCACGTTCCCGAGTAGTTTTTACACCATCATCAATGCCTTTGATGAGTACCTCAATAGTTTCTGCGCCTGCACTAACGACCGTATGCAGGACAAGAACAATCGCAATCAGAAGAAAAACTGCCCTATTCATGACGTAAACCCTCTCTCTGTGTAACGGTTTTACCTGTAGTAATATCTTCACTTGTCAAAATCCAGCACACTTGCCATGTTACAGTTATTATCGACAAAACAGATCATGCTTTTTTCCAGACGGTCGTAATCCGGGTTAAATGTACCCCGCCGCCAATAATCATAGCCGAGATTTTGTTTTTCCTGAGAGGTTCCAATACTGTTTTCGCCAAAGAGGCTTTTTTCAGAGCCTTTCTGACAATTCATAAAATCGTCCTGCTTGCCGGTGCCTTCATAAGATTTACAGTTGCGGTAGACACCGTTGACTCCATAATGTCTGTCACCCGGATTCACCGGAATTGCTGTGTGGGACAGATTCGCGACACGGTACGGAATGCCTTTATATTCATGTTTATCGCTTTTCAGCTCCACTGTAGCAATATCGGCACATGACACAGCCGCTTTGTCTTCTGAATACCGGGATCGATACCAGATGAGTGCGCGACGTTTGTCGGGCGTTGACTCGCAAAAAAACTTCCTGGCCTCATATGCATCAATCGTGTCATCGTCGGCACTCACGGCCATCATCACCGGGACATCCAGCTTGTAGCTTGCGTCGGCCAATCCTCTAGTCAACTGATAAAATTCCGCTGCTGCATGGTATGAAAACGATTCGTATCGTGCTGCATCCTTCTCGGCATAGATGCTCTCCCAGTCGCTGACTGAAGCGAGAATGCCGGTAGCCCAGATTAATGAACTTTTGGCTTTTACTGCCGGCGACAGCAATACTAAACCCTTCACCTTGCTGCCACTATGACCTTCCTTTATGTGCCGAATGGCAAGCGCCGTGCCGGTTGAGAACCCAACCAGATAAGTTTCCTTGATGTTTCTGTCATTTTCAAAGCTTTTGACTCCATAGTCGGTGATCCGCAGCCAATCCTGATGCTTCATGTTCAGCGTATCGCCCGGCACGGTACCATGCCCCGGCAACAATACTGCTCGAATCACGGCGCACGGATATGCCTTGTGCAGCGAATCGCTGACACTGCGCATAATGTAGGGAGAGTCGGTCAGGCCATGTATAAGCAAAAACCCCTTTCCTCCCCCTTTTGATGGTTCTCCGCAGATTTCGCTGCTATTTTCCGGAATTTGGAAGGGGGCACGCATAAGTGCTGTTTCCTGACTGGTATATCCGCCCAGAAAGGGGCTTTTACCGGACTGGAAGTAGGTCTGATCCAAGACTTTTTGGATATTTTCACGGTTGTAACGAATATACTGACTGAATTCCTGTTCATGTGTGTCCGGGACAGAGGCGGCACTTTCTGACCGCTTTAGCCATGCCGGATTTGAGCTGCATCCGCACAGGCCAATGGAAACTGCGAAAGCTACAATAAACAAGTGGATCTTTTTGGATTTTGACGTCACGATTGCCTGCAAATGTGTGCGAAACATTGGCTCCTCCGAATTACCGGTCTTAATTAAAATTTGAAATAAATAATTAATATAGATATGAAAATAATTCAGATTCCAGCTGGCGTCAATGTAATAAGTTTCTATTTAATAATATAGATGTCTTTGTAATAAGTTGTTAGAGGATATACCGGTTGCCTGGAGGGGTTGCGAGTGATATTGTATGCGATGTGAGATTCAGGCTCGTTCTTGATACCAACTGCATGTACTAACCCCGAAAAAACATTGAGCATTTTCAATGCTGTTAAAAAGCTTTCTCCGATTGCGGGAGATGTGCTGCCGGACTGAATGAGTTGTTGTCTCACACCCTTCACAGCAACTTATTAATTTGATCGGATGTAAAAATGACCGAAACCGCCCACAGCACTGTATATCGTAACGAATACACAACATTTGACTATCAGATTGACAGCATCGATCTCCGCTTTGAACTTGGCGAAGATTCGACGACCGTCACTTCCAAAATGGCGCTGCGAGCCGGCTACCATGGGAACCGTGGCACACGCCCGCTTCTCCTCAACGGCAAGAATCTTGTGTTGAAAAAACTGAAACTTGAGGGTGCTCCGCTCGATCAGGAACGCTACAGCGTTACCGCCGGTCTGCTGACGATCCACGAAGTTCCGGCGGCTTTTGTTCTGGAGATAACGACGGAAATCCGTCCGCAGGACAACACCTCGCTTGAAGGGCTCTACCGTTCGTCCGGGATGTTCTGTACCCAGTGCGAAGCTGAAGGGTTCCGCGCCATCACCTATTACCCGGATCGTCCCGATGTCCTGACGCTCTTTACTACGACGATCATCGCTGAACGCACACGATACCCGGTACTGCTTTCCAACGGCAATCTCATGGAGCGGGGCGAACTGCCGGATGGTCGCCATTTTGCTGTCTGGGCTGATCCGTTCAAAAAACCGAGCTACCTGTTTGCTCTGGTGGCGGGGGATCTGGTCTGTATTGAAGATACTTTTACAACCTGTTCCGGCAGAGATGTGACACTTCGCATTTACGTTCATGAGCAGAACCGTGACAAGTGCGGTCACGCCATGCTTTCCCTCAAAAAGGCGATGCGCTGGGATGAACAGGTGTATGGCCGGGAGTATGACCTGGATATTTACATGATCGTGGCGGTTGATGACTTCAATATGGGAGCGATGGAAAACAAGGGGCTCAATGTCTTCAATTCCTGTTATGTCCTCGCCAGTCCGGCCACCGCCACTGATGATGACTACCATGCCATCGAAGAGGTGATCGGCCACGAGTACTTCCATAACTGGAGCGGCAACCGGGTGACCTGCCGTGACTGGTTTCAGCTCTCGCTGAAAGAGGGGTTGACCGTCTTTCGCGACCAGGAATTTTCGTCCGACATGCAGTCGCGCGGGGTGAAGCGGATTGAGGATGTCCGTGTTCTGAGAACCTCCCAGTTTCCCGAGGATGGCGGGCCGATGGCACATCCGGTGCGTCCCGATTCGTATATGGAGATCAATAACTTTTACACGGCAACGGTGTATAACAAGGGGGCCGAGCTGGTGCGGATGCAGCACACGATGCTCGGTGCGGATACATTTCGGCGCGGCATGGACCGCTATTTTGAACGATTTGACGGTCAGGCGGTGACGGTTGACGATTTTGTGCAGACAATGGCTGAAGCCGGTTCACTTGATCTTGGCCAGTTCTCGCTCTGGTACAGCCAGGCTTGTACGCCGCAGCTTAGTGCCGAAGGTGTCTACAACGCAGCCGACAGAACATTTACGTTGACGGTCAGCCAGAGCTGCCCTGCAACCCCCGGCCAACCGGATAAAAAACCGCTGCATATCCCGCTGTCACTCGGTCTGCTTGATCGAAACGGAAAAGAGTTACCGCTGACACTGGCAGGGGAAACTGCCGGAGTGTCAACTTCACGCATCATTCATCTTCATGCTTCCCATGAGTCGTTCTGCTTCACTGGTCTGGACGAAGAGCCGGTACCGGCTCTGCTGCGCGGTTTTTCGGCCCCGGTCAAGCTGGATTATCCCTATCGTCACGACCAACTGGCTCTGCTGATGGCTCATGAAACAGATCCCTTCTGCCGCTGGGAAGCGGGACAGCTGATGGCGGTACAGGTCATTCTCGGACTCGTGTCGGATTGGCAGCAGGGAAGAGAAATGATTCTGGATTCCGCCTTTGCCGATGCTTTCCGCGTAACACTCGTCAGCGGATACCCGGACCAGGCTTTTCTGGCTGAAGCACTCATGCTGCCGTCGGAAAAATACCTTGCCGAACTTGTGCAGGTGGTCGATCCGGCAGCTATCCACGCGGCCCGCCAGTTAGTTATCCGCACGTTGGCGGCACGTTTCAGAAATGATTTCCAGGCGGTGCGCTCTGCGTGCGTAAGCGATCTGCCTTACTCTCCGGATGATGGCCGTTCAGGAGCACGTCGCCTTGCCAACCTCTGTCTGGCGTATCTGATGAGCAGCGGCGGTCAGGAAGAGATTGCACTCAGTCTCGATCAGTACCGGCGCTCGGATAATATGACCGATACCATCGGTGCGCTGGCGCCGCTTGCATCATGTGACTGTCCGGAACGCCGCGAGGTTCTGGACGATTTCTTCCAACGCTGGCAGGGTGATCGTCTGGTGGTCGATAAGTGGTTTTCGCTCCAGGCTGTTTCGATCCTTCCCGGAACGCTGGACGAAGTACAGGCGCTGCTTGGACACCCCTCCTTCGAGCTGACCAATCCCAACCGGTTCCGTTCTCTGGTAGCGGCATTCAGCCAGAGAAACCAGGTGCGTTTTCACGACCCGAGTGGTGCAGGTTACCGGTTTTTGGCCGATCAGCTGCTGCGGTTGATTCCGGTGAATCCGCAGGTGTCGGCCCGTTTGTTGGGACCTCTCACCACCTGGCGGCGATTTGATGAGGGGCGGAGCGGCTTGATGCGCCAACAGTTGATGCGGATTCAGGCGGTACCGGATTTGCCCCGTGATGTGTATGAAGTGGTGACCAAGAGTCTGGAAGAGAAATCGGCATGAAGTCATATCGCAAGGAATTATGGTTTGAGACCGGTAGTCGCCGGGAATTGATCAACATCACAATGCAGGTTGCCGAATGCCTCCGTGAGAGCGGTATTACCGATGGAATCCTCCTCTGCAATGCGATGCATATTACGGCCAGCGTCTTCATAAATGATGATGAATCGGGGCTGCATCAGGATTTCGAAGCCTGGCTCGAAGGCCTGGCTCCCGAGAAACCATATTCACGGTATCATCACAACGGTTACGAGGACAACGCTGATGCTCACCTCAAGCGGACCATAATGGGGCGGGAAGTTGTTGTGGCGGTGACCGGCGGTAAGCTCGATCTGGGACCGTGGGAACAGATATTTTACGGAGAGTTCGACGGCAAGCGGCGCAAGAGGGTGCTGGTGAAAATTATTGGAGGGTAGGGTGTGTGAAATTTGGAAGATGTTATCGAGGGGTCTCTGACGACTTTGTAGAAATTTTGTCGATCTTGATGTTAGAAACAAAGCACCCGCTCTTTACGTCACGTTTTACCCGAATCCCTTCGATAGCCGACGAGGTAACTACATTGCGAGCCAATGCCATATTTCGAGCAGCGGGATCTTTCAGGTAGGGATTCATTTCAAGCAGAGACTTTTTCATACCGATTACTATACTTTATCCTGAGATGTTTTACTATGCCATTTTAGTTCAGATGCTGGAGAATATCTCTTCGGAGGCAGTTGTCGCTCGATCCGGAAATCAATTACAAATGAGGTTAATACATGAGTGGAATAGTTGCAATGGCCAAACAGTGGCTCGCGGGTGATACAATCTCTCCGGCCAACCCTGAAATAACCAATCATCATATCATCGAAAGTCTTCTGATGGAGATACAGCGTATTGAAGCAATTAATGTCAAGGCGTTGGAGGAACTTCAACAGCTCAAGACGGAAGGGGCTAAAGGTGCCAGGAGTGCTGTTGCCGAGGAGTGTGCCGTAATCTGTGAAACTGCTGACTATGTGGTGAGAAGCTATGGCTGTGCCCGTGAGATCCGGCTTAAATTCGGGCTTCCTACGCTGAAGAATTGAACAGGGAAGAAACCGGACGCCGGTTATGGAATTAAGCTGGATCGAGAGCGAATACGGGTGATTCAGTGAGAAAACGGCACCTGAATCAGGCCGCGCGTTTGCCACTGATTTCTTCCAGCAATTCAGGATGTCGATCCAGCAGGCGTAGAAGGGTATCGGCGGCCTTGCCCGGTCGGCTAAGGTTGCGCTCGTATTGGGAAAAAGCACGAATACCACCGCCAAAAATATCTCCGGCCTGTTTCTGGGTCAACTTCAGGCGTTTACGAATTTTTCTGATTTCGGTTGGCGGCAAAGGTTCGGCATCAACCTGGGCGCGGAAGGCTTTGACGGTTTCCAGATAGGATTCGGTTTCTTTGGCGGAAAATATGCCTTCCCCGCAGGTAATGCAGTATTTGCCGGGCATTTCAATGGAGATTATTTTGCCAAGATATTCGCAGGTTTCCTCGCGAACTTCCGAAACAAGAGTTCCCTGGCGGCAGAAGGGGCATTTCATGGTATTTATCTCCTTTTGAACGACACAACCAGCAGATTGTGTTCCGGTATGATGGTCAGCTTCAGGTAAAGAGGAATTCCCTGAAAGACAGGACGGTAAACATCCTGCCAGCTTGTATGGTCGGCATAACTTGTCATGCTTTTGTAGAAAACACTCATGGTCAGACTAGCCACTACATAAAGCATATCGTCAACACTCATGCCGACTTCTGCGGCTCCTTTGCGGGCTACCGTCGTGAAAAAAACGGATTCCTGTTGAGAAGCAAGTTGAATTAATTCCTGCAATGGATAATGTGGACGCAGTTTTTCCATGGGTGAAAGTAACATAAAATGTTAGTTTCAGGCAAACAAAAATAGAATCAGCGTCCGGTTGGTGGGCTTTACGGGATTAAGAGAAAATACGGGTGGTTATACGAGATAGGTCTGCCCGTGTATATTGAAGCTGCCTTATTACAGAAGACGATTTAAAAAACCTCTGATCCGATCATTGTCCTGGGCCGAACTGAAGAGCTCTTCCGGCGTTCCCTGGGCCAGAAAATTCCCCGACTCCATAAAGATAACCCGATCTGCCAGTTCCCGGGCAAACCCCATGTGATGAGTAACAATGATCATTGTCATGCCCTCGTCTGCCAGGGTGTGGATGGTGTCGAATACTTCCCCGACCAGTTCCGGATCCAGGGCTGATGTCGGCTCGTCAAACAGCATCAGCTTGGGTTGCATGGCCAGGGCGCGGGCGATTGCCACCCGTTGTTTCTGTCCGCCTGACAGGGTGGCCGGAAACACGTCACGCTTGTCGGACAGTCCCACTTTGGCCAGTATTTCGACAGCGATTGAGCGGGCTTCATCGGCCGGTTTGTGTTGTACGGTCAATGGGCCTTCCATAACGTTGCCGAGTACGGTCATATGCGGGAAAAGGTGGAAATGCTGGAACACCATGCCGATCTCGGCCCGCAGTGCGCTGATGGCCTGGGGGCGATCCGGGTGGCGCTTGCCGTTGCGCATGACATAGCCGACCTCGCGACCTTCAAAACGGATCGTTCCCTCTTCGATCTCTTCCAGCAGGTTGATTGAGCGGAGCAGCGTGGACTTGCCCGAACCGGAGGGGCCGATGATGACCAGTTTTTCACCCGCTGCGACGTCCAGGTTGACGCTGTTCACTGCAGTCAGATTTTTGAAGCGCTTGGTGATGTTTTCCAGCTTAAGGAGTGGTTGACTAACGGTGCTCATAGATCCCTGCCCGATATTCGATCTTTTCAAAAATGAAGGTGAAGATGGTTGTCAGCACCAGGTAAATAACCGCTGCCAGGGCCAGAGCCGTGATATTGAAATAGGTGTTGAAGAGCTGATCTGCAGCGCGCATCAGTTCGACCATGGCGATGGTTGAAACGAGGGCGGTGTCCTTGATCAGGGCGATAAATTCGTTGCCGACCGGAGGCATCAACCGTTTATAGGTCTGGGGGATGATAACCCGGCGCATGGCCTGGCTGTAGCTCATGCCGATGGCTTTGGCCGCTTCCATCTGACCATGATCGATGCTCTGGATTGCGCCACGGATGATCTCGCCCAGATATGCCGAATAATTCAGGCCAAGGCCGATGACTGCGGCGGTGAGCGGTTTCAGCGTAATTCCGAGTGACGGCAGGCCATAGTAAATAAAGAACAGCTGCAGCAGGAGCGGGGTGCCGCGAAAGAACCAGATGATGAACCAGCAGAAGCCTGAAATCGGCTTGATCGTACTGATGCGACCAAGCGCGACCAGCAGTCCTCCAAGCGGCGACACCAGCATTGTGCAGAACACCAGCAGCAGCGTCATGAGTGCCCCTTTGGCCAGGGCGGGCAGAAAACGTACGGTGTCGGACAAGGCGGTGTGCCAGCCAGGTTTCTGCAGATCTTTCAAAGCTGCGGCGAAATTGCGGGCTTCGTTGTTGTCGGGAAAGAGTTTCAGGACCTCCTGACAGGTGGTCATTGCCTTGTCAGAAGCCTTTTGAGATGCATAAATACGGGCAGCCTGCATTCGGCTTGAAACAAAAGGGCCGGCCTCTTCGTCGGCTTTCGGGGCAGGCACCTGCTTGAGCAGCGCCAATGCACCGTCAAGATCACCCTGGGCCATCAAGTCGCTGGTCTGGCGGAAGAGCTGTTCGTAATCTTCAGCACCCAGGCAGCTTCCGGTCATTGTCCACAAAAAAAGCAGGGCCACAAAGGCCCTGCTGATAAGATATTTCATCGAAACCTTCACGAACTAAAATTTCTTTGGATTGGTCAGGTCTACAGCAAACCACTTCTTTGAAATCTTGGCCATGGCGCCGTCCTTGACCATTTTATCCAGTGTCTGCTGTACTTTCTCACGCAGGTCGGTGTCACCTTTGCGGAAGGCAACGCCGAACGGCTCTTTGCTGATCATGCCGGGGATAATCTTGTACTTGCCGGGACGTTTGGCAATCATGTCGCGACCGGTAACATTGTCCACCACAACCACGTCAATACGACCGGCTTCCAGATCAAGCAATGCCTTGGGATAGTCTTCATATTCCTTCAGCTCGGTAGGTGCGTTGGCAAGTTTCTTGACTGCCTGAAGACCGGAAGAACCCTTCTGGGTGCCTGCCTTGAAATTTTTAAGATCATTGAGACCTTTGAAGCGTTTTTCAGTGAAATTGACGATGGCGATCTGGCCGTCCATGATATACGGTTTACTGAAAGCAACCTGTTTGGCCCGCTCTTCAGTGATGGTCATACCATTCCAGATGCAGTCAAATTTTTTGGCATCCAGAGAGTGAATAACGCCGTCCCATGCGGTTGGCTGCCATTCAATTTTGATTCCCAGGCGTTTGCCGACCTCTTCGGCGGCATCGATGTCAAAGCCGACCAGTTTGCCGTCAGCTTGGCGGAAACCCATGGGCGGGAAGGAATCATCAAGGCCGATGGCCATTTTGCCGTCTTTCTTGACTTTGTCCCAGGAACCGTCACCGGCAAAGGCAGTTACAGCGAAAAGCGAAACAATCAGACATGACATCAGCACCAGCAGTTTTTTCATAAGGTTAGTCTCCTCAAACAAATATTTGATAAAGCCGTGGGAGTATTTCAGAAAAGGTCAGACCAGTCAAGAGCAATTCATTTGATTTATTCCGAGAGCAGCGCCCGGTCATTTTCAAAACCGCGATGGCGGAGTTCATGGAACTTTTCGATGAGTTTTTCAACGGTCAGTTCCTTCTTGGCGTCGCCTGAAACATCGAAAATAATCTCCCCCTGGTCCATCATCAGCAGGCGATTGCCGTACTCGATGGCGTGGCTCATGTTGTGGGTAATCATCATGGAAGTGAGTTTGTATTCGGTGATGAATTTGTCTGTCAGCTCCAGAACAATTTCGGCGTTTTTCGGATCAAGCGCGGCTGTGTGCTCATCAAGCAGAATCAGCGAAGGTTTGGAAAGCACCATCATCAGCAGGGTCAGGGCCTGACGTTGTCCGCCTGAAAACATGACCAGATTTTCCTTCATACGCTGTTCCAGTCCCATCTTCAGCTGGATCAGTTCAGAGCGGAAGTACTCCCGCATTTTGTTGTTCAGGCTTCTCTTCAGCCACTTGAACCCCTTGCGGTAGGTGATCATCATATTATCTTCCAGACTCATATTCGATGCGGTACCGAGCAGTGGATTCTGGAAAATTCTGCCGATATAACCGGCCCTTTTGAATTCGGGTTCGCGGGTGATGTTGCGGCCGTTGGCATGGATTGAGCCGACTGTCGGGATTATCGTTCCGGCGATCAGGTTGAAAAGGGTTGATTTGCCTGCGCCGTTGCTGCCGATGATGGTGATGAAGTCACCTTCCTTGACGTTCAGGTTGATGTCGCGCAAGGCCTGATTTTCATTGATCGTACTCTGATTGAAAATAACGGAGGCATTTTTTATCGCTATCATTTTTGCACCATTGCTTTAAAGGTCGCCATTTTAAGCTTTTTCGACTGGGTCAGCACCAGCAGAACAATAATCAGGAGTCCTTTGATCAGATTCAGGTCGTTGGGGGTCATCTGGATGACGTATCCGTAATAGCGGCCCACATACATGACGGCATGGAACAGAATGGAACCGGCCAGCGCACAGAGCGTCAGGACGCCAATGCGATTGCTTTTCATGATCAGGAACTCGCCGATCATAACCGAGGCCAGGCCGGAAATGATAATGCCCTGACCGAGCCCCACATCGGCAAAACCGAGATACTGGGCGGCAAAGGCACCGGATACGGCAACGAGGCCATTTGACAGTCCGAGGCCGATTGTTTTGAGAGTTTTGGGATTGATCCCCTGGGAAACGATCATCTGCTCGTTATTGCCCATCGCTCCGATGGTCATACCGAGGTCGGTGCGGAAAAAAAGATCAATCAGCAGTTTGATGACGAGAGCGACCACGACGAAAAAAAGCAGCTGAATGTAATCATCCGGTACGATGCCTGACAGGCGTCCGGAAATATCCGACAGAAGGGTTTTTTGATCGAGTACCGGTACATTGGCGCGGTTGCCGAGAATGCGGATATTGATCGAATACAGCATCGTCATGGTCAGGATGCCGGCCAGAAGGTTGGGGACCTTGAGCTGGTTATGAATTAATGCGGTGATGATGCCGGCAATCACGCCGCCGATAAAGGCAATCAGCAGTGCCAGCCAGCCGTTGAGGCCCATCAGAATGCCCTGCACCATTAGTGCCGCGCCGAGCGGGAACGAGCCGTCAACTGTCAGGTCGGGGAAATCGAGAACCCTGAATGTGATGAAAACGCCTAACACCATTATGCCATAGATCAAACCTTCAACCAGAATACCTTCAATCATAATAAATCCGTTTCAACTTTCTGCGTAAAGTCATAAAACATCTTCAACACGAAGACACGAAGGGCACGAAGAAAAATCAGAAAACTTGGGGTAAGCAAATAAAAAGTCATAAAACATCTTCACACGAAAACATGAAGGGCGCGAAGATCAATCAGAAAACTTGGGGGTAGGCAAACAGATGTTTTTGTTTTAACTCCCCGGTTTCTTTGTGATCTTCGTGCCTTCGTGGTGACCAGAATGTGACATCAAGGCTTGTTATTTAATTTTCCGTTCTCAACAATCTTGTTGGCGGTTTTCACCACATCTTTCGGGATTGTCACGCCAAGTTTTTTGGCAACATCCAGATTGATCAGCAGGTCAACATCCGACGTTTTTGTCATGAAACGGGTCGGGATCTGTTCCGGTTTTTTGCCGTTGAGAATCTCAACGATCAGTTTTCCGGTGGCCCGGCCCATTTTGTAATAGTCAAAGCCCCAGGCGGCCAGTACCGGGTATTTTTCTGCTGAACTCGGGTCGGCCGAGATGATTGGCACCTTGTTCTTCAGCGCAACTTCGGCTATCGAGCTCAAGGCAGATACAACGGTGTTGTCGGTGCTGATATAGAGAGCGTCAACCCGTTTGATGATCGCCTGAACCGCCTGCTTCACTTCGGCAGATTTGGAAACGGTCGTCTCCACATATTCAAGTCCCAACTCCTTGCAGGCCTGTTTGACGACACCGGCCAATACGACGGCATTTTCCTCAGAGCTCGTGTAAATATGGCCGAGGCGCTTGATCTTCTTGATCTTGAGCAGCAGTTCGATCTGCTGTTTGACCGGCGTCATGTCGGATACACCGGTAACCGGCTTTTGGGCCCCTTTCAGGGACGAAACCAGCCCGGCTTTGACCGGATCGGTAACCGCAGAAAACACGATCGGAATTCCCTTCAGCGTGTTGACCAGTGACTGTGAGGTCGGTGTGGCAATGCCGACAGCCAGAGTTACCTTTTCGGATTGGAATTTGTTGGCGATTGAGGCGGCTGTGCCGATATCACCGTTGGCGTTCTGCAAGTCAAAAGTGGCGTTGATTTTAGCGGCTGCCAGTTCATCCTGAATTCCCTTTTCAACTGAATCGAGAGCCGGATGGGCAACAATCTTTGAAATACCGATGAGGACTTTCTGAGGTGGAGTGGCGGCAAACACTGATGAAACCGGCACAAGAGCAATCAATAACAGCGCAAATACAACATTCACAAATTTCTTCACATGATACCTCCGGAATTAAATTATCTGCCGATGCGAAATTGTTTTATATCAATCTGGCATCAGCAGACATTAAATGGATATACCATTCAACTTGCAGCATCGTCAATGTAAACAGTTTGAACATTGTTTGCTTTACTCCCAGGCATAGGCCGCCATTGAGATAACTCCGAAGGTGCAGGATCTGTGAAGTGTGCGCCCCGTGTCGCCGGCTCCCAGAGCGACAAACAGCGGCAAAAAATGCTCGGGAGTCGGGTGATTGGCGGCTGCATGGGGGCCTAGGTGCAGGTAGTCAAGCAATGCGTTCCGGTTGTTAGACTCTATTGCATTATTCAGCCAGTCATCAAATGCCGTGACATATTCCGGAGATGCCGCATCAATTGCTCGCCCAAAAAAATCCCTCAGATTGTGAGTTGCCGAGCCGCTGGCCAGGATAAGCACCCCTTCGTCGCGCAGATGCCGTAGCGCCTGTCCGATCACCAGGTGGTGTGCCGGAGACTGATGCGGCTGAACCGACAGTTGGATAATCGGGATGTCAGCCTTTGGATACATCAACTTGAGCGGTACCCAGGCGCCGTGATCGAGTCCACGCCCCGTGTCGGTGTCTGCGGCCATGCCGTGCTCGTTGAGCAGCTCTATGACGCGCTTTGCCAACTCCGGATCGCCGGGGGCGGGGTAGGTGACTGAATAGAGCTCATCGGAAAACCCGCCGAAGTCATAGATGAGTGATGGGGAAGGAGTGCCGGTTATCTGTGGCGTCGATGTAGTCCAGTGGGCGGATACGCACAATACGGCCCGGGGGCGGGGCAGGGACGATCCGAGTGTAGACAGGAAATCCCGGGCCGGACCCGGCTCATATAGTAACGATGGCGCTCCATGTGAAACGAATATGGTCGGTAATCGGTTGCTCATGATTTTCTCCTTCTGCTGAAAGAGCCTGTCCATCGGCAAGATGAACAGGCTCTTCGTGTTAATTGCCGTACCGGTAAAGTCGCTATTTTCCTTTGATCATTTCAATTTCCAAGGTGATTATTACTTCATCGCCTACGACAACACCACCGGTTTCAAGGTTTGCATTCCACACCAGACCGAAATCCTTGCGATTGATTTTAGTGGTTGCAGTAGCACCGCGTCTGATGTTCCCCCACGGATCTTTGCTTTCTGCGGAAGGGCCTTCAACATCAAGAACTACCTCTTTGGTAACGCCGTGCAGTGTCAGGTCGCCGGTAACTTTCAGCTTGTCCTTGCCGTTTGCCGCCACTTTTTTGGAAACAAACGTCATGGTCGGAAATTTTGCCACATCAAAGAAATCGGCGCTGCGCAGATGTTCATCGCGTTTCTTGACATTGGTATTGACGGAAGCGGTGTCGATGGATACCTGAACCTTCGATTTGGTGATGTCTTTTTCGTTGATGTCAACAACGCCGCTGTTTTTTTCAAAACTCCCTCTGACATTGGATACCATCAGATGGCGGACCTTGAAGCCGATATTGGAGTGGTCCGGATCGATATTCCAGGTCGTGGCGAGTGCAAATGCGGGGAGTAAAAGGGCGATGATGGTTGTTAAAGATGCGAGTAAGCGTTTCATGGTGTTTCTCCTTTTGTCTTGTTGTTGGGTTAAAAGTGAAATTAACAAACCTGGAAAAAGAATTTGAACCACAGAGCAACTGAGAAACTGAGCAAAAACAAAGAAGAATTCGGGTTGAAGACCAAAAGAATCATTAACCTTTACGGTTAAGTCTGCTGCTGATGTAACAATCTGATTTCTCTGTTGCTCAGTTGCTCTGTGGTTCGTAAGCTGCCGTTTTATGGATAAAATATTTTTTATTATATCCATGATCTGTTTTATTTTATGCAGTTCCCTCCCGTAATCCGAGTTTTTTGCACAACCGTCCCAAAGTTTCCTGTTCATCTTTAGTTAATGCACTCATCTCGGCAATGATTGCTGTTTCAACGTCGGCAAATGTGGTGCCGATGAGTGTCTCACCCTGTTCGGTAAGCCTGATGGTCAGGTAGCGTCGGTCTTCGTTGATCCGCTCTCTCTTGACCAGTCCCTGCTTTTCCAGATTATCTATGACGAGGGTGATGTTGCCGGTGCTCTTGAGGATTTTTGCGGCAATGTCACGCTGGCAGAGCGGCCCTTTATGGTTAAGTGCCTCCAGTACCCCGAACTGACTGATGGTAAGGCCGGCGGCCGACATGGTGCGACTGGTCCTGCTCGTCACGGTTTCGGCTGCCCGCATAAGTTTCGTGTAGCTGTTCAGTGCGAGATATGATGTGGTGTGTTCCGTTTTCATTGCCGTGTCCAAATAAAGATCGATGTCATATGATTTAATATTAAACTATATGATCAAACGAAAAGTGTCAACACTTATTTTCAGTGTGACACTTTCGTCAGTTAAAAACCGAAAATTCCGCGCAGACGGTCGCTAATCCCGCCTTCCGGTTTGGACGAACCAGCACCGGAATTCTCGCCATCCGGCCGGGATTCCTCATTTGAGCCTTCCTTCGGCTCGGACGGAACATTTTTACTTTTTTTGGAGCGTGCCTTGCGGGGTGAGTCATCGCCGCTTGTCATCATTAACGGCATCATGGCGGTTGATTTAAGGCGTACCTTGGCTGACCAGTCAATATCCCAGCGCTTCTTAGGGTCTTTTGGTTTTGGCGGTTGAACCAGGTTCAGCTCTTCTCCGTACGCAATGAATTGCATCATTCCTGCCTGCCCGTCCTTAAATATGGGAGGGATGGTACAGGTGGTTTTTGACGGATCAAGAATAACTTTTTCCTTGATAAAGCGGCTCACATCTCCCGGAGTCAGATAATCCTGCAGGCCAAAACCGAGATCCTGAACTTCGCTGGCTGACCAGAAGATCGATTCACCGGTGTCCTGATTATGTCCCATTGCGGTGGCGAAATAGCCGATTGCGGTCGGGATTGATTTCCACTCCACCGTCATTGCACCTTCGGCAGATTTCTGTAGAGGTGAAAATTGGACCGGAGCCATAAAATCCCGCTTTTTATCGAGGGCAAATGAGATGTCCGGGATGTAGTTGCCTTTGACCACATGGCTACCGATCATAGAACTTTCAGCCGGAATCTCCGTCCGGTCATCCTTGTTCGGCCACTCGCCGTACGTCCAGCCTGCATGGGGTGACGGAGGCGTATGGTGAGTTGGCGTCCGACCGGCAAACGCTTTGCCGAAGGCAACGAGGTCCATCTTGGCTGTATCAATTACCTTTGGTTGCCCTTTGCCGATCTTCTCGCCACATCCCCAGTAAATAAGCATACGTACTTTCGGCTTTTCGACTTTTTCAGGGGTTTCTCCACGTTTTTGCGGCACATACTCTGATTTCTCAGACACCGGAGTGACAAGAGGTAGAGAAGCTCCCATTTTCTGTCCGGGTGGAATTTCGTGATCAGCCTTTGGTGTCTCGCCCGGGACACGGGGAGATTCCAGCTGTAGCAGAAGATCTCTTCGCGGTCCGAACATGTTCTTTTTACCAAACAGCGAAGCAACTCCGCCCATCTCGGACGGCATGCCCGGCATACTCTGGTTGCTTGTGGCAATGCTGAGCCAATAATGCGGGTACGGTTTCTGCTTTTCCGCTCCAAAAGCTGCTGCAACTAGCGAAAGTGAAGCACAACTGCACACAATCCACGGTAACGTTCTCATAGCTCCTCCTGTTTGATGTTGCTACAGACTCTTATGTGACGTGAACACACATACTGCGCCGGTGTCGGGGATACATGAAACATGGTTGTGAGCAGATCCGGATATGAGAAAAGATTATCGCAAAAAAATAGCAAGTCAACAATCACTTTATGCTAGGATGCCGCCGCAATCCCAAAAGTTACCTGTCATACACAAGGGAGTAAACAGTATGCAGTACATTGATATGCTGTACCGGTTGGTAGTCAGTCTTTGGGCTGGCGGCAACGCAATATTCACCCTGATGCTGACGCCTATTCTTTTCAAAACCGAAAACCGCGATGTTGCTGCCAGGATCGTGGGCAACCTGTTTCCAGGATATTTTAGATGGGGGTTGGCTTGCGGGGTGATAGCGCTGATCTGCCGTGTGGCAGGTCGTGGTCTGGATTTTAAACTGCCGGTGATTGTACTGGTGGTCATGCTGGCGATGGTGTCTTTTCAGGCGTTTTATGTGGAGCCGCACGCTGCTGAATTGAAACGGCAGATTGGTTCATTCGAATCTACCAGCAAGGATCACCCGCTCCGGAAGGAATTTTCGAAGCTTCACGGCGTTTCGGCAGTCTGTAATCTGACGGTGCTGGTGGGCGGGATTGTGCTGGTGGTGCTGCCGTAACGAATATGAATACAGACAGAGCTATAACGAGCGAAGAAACTGTTGATATTCCGCTGGATCGGATCGATTCTGACATTCTGCGGAAGATGATTGAGGAATTTGTGACGCGGGAGTGGAGCGAAACGGGTGATTCCGAATATTCGCTTGATGAAAAAGTTGAGCAGGTACGACAACAGCTACATGACAAACGTGCCAAAATCGTTTACGATGCCACATCCGAGACGTGGAATATCATTCCTCGTCGATAACAGAACGGGAGGAAAGCTATATGAAGATTATCGCCATAATTGGCAGTCCACATGGGATTCACGGGAATACCGGCAGTTTGCTTGAGGAGGTTCTGGACGGGGTAGAGGCCGCCGGCGCCGAAACGGAAGTCATTTCACTGAAAACCTTGAATGTTCAGCCCTGTGTCGCCTGCGACGCTTGCCACAAAACCGGCGTTTGCAACATCAAAGACGATTACGAGAAAATCAAGGACAAGCTGCTTGCGTGCGACGGTTTCATTCTGGCCAGCCCTAATTACATTTTCAGCGTTTCAGCGCAGATGAAAGCGCTGTTTGACCGTTGCAACGGCCTGATTCACTGCATGGCCCTTGAAGGGAAGTATGCCGCGCTGGTGGAGACATCCGGCGGGGGAGGGGACGAGGAAGTCCTCGCCTACATGGGGCGTTTTGTGAATACTGTCGGTGCTAAATACGTCGGCGGTGTCGGTTCGCCGATGGCCGGGACCAGGGTCTTTCCGGATGAGGAGAATTTGTTTGAATCAGCACGCAATCTGGGGCGGGAACTCTATACGAGCATTGCCAAAAAACGGAAGTTTCCGGAACAGGATGCTTTTATAAGCGATTTCAAGGCGAGAATGACCGGCCTTGTTGATTATATGCAGGAACAGTGGGTCTTCGAGCGGGAATTCTGGGCAAAAAGGAAATCCAAAAAATGAAAGTGCTTGTTGATTTATGCATCGTTCCGATCGGTGTCGGCGTTTCCCTGTCGGCATATATTGCCGAATGCGAAAAAATTCTTATGGAAGCCGGTCTGAAGATTTCGCTTCATTCCTATGGAACCAATATTGAAGGTGATTGGGATACGGTTTTTGCCGCCATCAAGAAATGCCATAAAAAAGTCCATGTAATGGGAGCGCCGCGCATCTCAACAACGATAAAGCTCGGTTCGCGAACTGACAGGAACCAGACTATGGAAGAGAAAGTTGACAGCGTGAAGAGCAAGATGTAACCGCACGAGTGAGGCCTCCATGGCAAAAGGGTATCAGGGCAACAAAGATCGTATGGAAGAGATAAGCGGTTTCGGCAAGGTGATCGGCAAGCGTGCCGGATTCAAATGCGAGTGGTGCGAAAGCAAGGATGATCTGCGGGTGCGGGATAGTAAGCCTGATATGGAGCCCGCCATGGAGACGCTAGCCCTGTTGTGCGGACGTTGCAGGGATTGGGCTAACGGCAGGAAAGCTGATCCGGTCGAGCTGCGCTCGATCCGGAATGCCCTGTGGAGCGATATCCCGGCTGTTGCCGAGGGTGCCGCCCGGGTTTTGGCCACCTGTAGGGAAACGTGGGTGCGGGAGGCGATTGAAGAAAGCTTTATTGATGATGCCCTGAAAGCTGATCTGTTGAAATGAGTAGGGGACTACGAGAGAGCTTTTATTCCGACAATGGCAATAGCCAGGCCTGTTGCCGCCATTGTGGTTAAAAAAGCCATCCGTCCGATAAGGCGTTTCCCCCTGTTTTGAGCCGGGCCGGAGGCCTGTGCTTCTTCAATGAGCAACAGTACGGCTGAGATGAACAGGGAACAGCAGATTGTGACACATAGAGGACACCAACTGCCGATAATATATTTTTGAATCCAGAGTAGACGGAATTCGGCGCCGACTCCGACGAAAACTAACGCAGAAAGTGCGTGATCCAGCCAGTAAACCTTTTTTCGCAGCCACAGCAGAATCAAAATCATGCTGAAAAAGGCTATTCCAAAAAATCCCATACTGAACCCGAAAATGGTATATACGGCGGCGTCAGTACAGGCCGTTGCCAGACACATATCCTGTATCACTGAAAATATTGATACAAGCCAACCGGTCGATAATGACAGCCATAAAAGCAGCGGTAACGCCTTGCGCATGTACTTCTCCTGTAAATTAAATCGGGGCCGGAATGAGCCATCCGGGCCCTTTTTCCGGCTGGATTTCGAATACTACTTAACAGCACGGTAAAATACAACATTCAAGTGGTTTCCCGCCTGTGCCGTACCGCAAAATAATATCCTGAAAAAATTAATTCTTGCAATATGTCGTAACAATCCCTATAAAAGATAAAAACAGTCCTATTAGTCGGAGGAGTCAACCGGTGAACAAAATCATCTCAATATTCTGCTTCATAACTGCCATGCAGTTCAGTGTGGCCATCTCGTATGCCGGGGTGATCAGCACTCCGAACATCATCTTTGACGAGGGGCATGGGCAGCGCTTTCTCATAGAAAATGCCGGTGACCTGCAATTGTCAAAACTGGCCGAAACCATGCGTATTTCAGGAGCGCAGGTCAGTACAACCAAAGAAGTTCTAAGCGATGAATCGCTTAAGGGGGGTTCTGCCCTGGTTATCTCTGGGTCGTTCGAACCTCTGAAAACCGATGAAGTTGAGGCAGTTGTGCGTTTCATCCAAAAAGGGGGCAGGTTGGCTGTAATGATGCATATTGCACCCTCACTTAACAGTTTGATTTTCCGTTTGGGGCTCGGTTCATCGGTAACCGTCATGCACGAACAGGAGAATGTGATCGATAAGGATATTAATTTCCGTGTGACGGATCTTTCGCCGAGTCCTCTTTTTGCCGGAATTGACTCCTTCTCAGTTTATGGCGCCTGGGCAATTGATCCTCTGGAGAAGGCCACTGCCATTGCCAAGACGTCACCCAAGGCATGGATGGATCTCAATAAAGATACTGTCCTCTCCAAAGGCGACCTGGTTGGCTCGTTTGCCATAGCTGTCAGTGGTTCGCTCGGGGCCGGCAGTTACGTGATTTTTGGTGATGATGCCATATTCCAGAACAAGTTTTTGGAAGGCAATAACCAAAAGCTGGCGGCTAATCTCTCTAAATGGCTGGTTGCCCGCTGATTTAATCAAAAACGGCATTTGGAACCACGAAGACGCGAAGAACACAAAGTAAAACAATAAGATATATTAAATACCTTCTCATCCCAAAAGGTGATTGCAGGATGTTTTATAACTTTTCGAATTCTTAGTGAACTTCGTGTCTTCGTGGTAATGAACTGATTTTCAAGGTTAATTGAGAGTCCGGCGAGTAAGCCAGGCTCTCTTTTTGTTTGGAATGTGCGGGATGGCGTCAGCGTTCGCGCAGGGGTGTCGGCCCTTAATTTATCCGAAGCGATAAATCAGTTTTCCTTCCTGGTACAGCTCGATCGGGCCATCCTGTGAGACCTTGATCACCTTGCCGAAAAATGAGGCGGCACTTGCTGCCGTGGTTCTGCCGCCGCCGGTGACAATTTCCCGGGCATGGGACGTATCGATTATGAAGCCGGTATCGACCAGTTTTCCGCGCCTGTTGAAAACTGTCAAACCGTCCGAGGAGAGGATTCTGTGGATTGTTCCGGCCTGCTTTAATTCCGTGATAGTTCGTCCCTTCACCCCATCCACAAGAAGGCGGCCGACAGGATCATCCCCACCCACTGACCCTTTTTTCAGTGATGCCAGTTTACGAGCACTTTTGTTGAAGATTAACACAACAGTGCCATGGCGCCCTTTGGAGAGGGCATAAGCTGTCCAGAGCAGATCATCGGCCGCCGAACGTTCCATACTGTCAGCCAGAAACGAACGAAATATTTCAGGATCAAAGATGGCCCAACCGCCTTTGCGGCGGATCAGCAACTTGGCAGGACTGGTTAATACTTCAATCTCGGATGCTTCGTTTACCGTAACTGCGAAGGCGCCATCACCCGAGCGATTGACAATAGAGAAGAGCTCCCGCTGGGTCAAACGTTCAACATTGGTTTGATCTGCGTAGTTGCCGATCCTTACGACTCCGGTTACCTGCATCTGGATATTGGCAACGAAAAACAGATTTGTCGCATCTACATAACGGTATGTCAGAGGGTTGGCAAAAAAAGATGCTGATATGCTCTGGGGCGGCTTAAGAGGGAACAGGGCATGTTTTCTCTGCCGCATGAGATGCAAAAAGTTTGGCTGAGTCGTCCGGTAAACGATAAAGCCGGTGGTGGCTGGAGTCCCCTCATAACGCTGATAAGAAAGGTTTTTCAGGAGCTGAATCAATTCCTGGATCGGCCAGAAGCCTTTGTTGTGATCGCCGCGAAGCGAACGAGCCACGGTAATATCCATGATCGAAGCGAGCAGGGCAGTTCTGAAATGGGCTGCATATCCCTGCTGGCGGAATCCGCTGTACAGGGCTGCAAAAGCGGTCAACAGTTCCTTGCAAAAGGCCCGTTCCGCTCGGGTAAACTGGAGATGTTCCCGATGAGCGGTAAACAGATAGGGCTGATCTTCAATGTTGACTGCTTCACAAATTCCATCTTCTCTGTTTTCACCTTCCTGGCTTGACAAGAGATCTACTCTGGCCCCTCCGAGAAAAGTCTGAATATTCTCCCTGATGGCGTTGAAGGCTTCAATCTGCATGGATACTCTCCACTCTACGAATATCGATGATGAAACACGCTAAAATGACGGATAAATTTTTCAGCGAATTCCGGAGAAAAAGAAAAAATGCATGTGATGGATTTAACAAAGGTATACAAGACTGCATCGCAAAGAACAAACAAATTATGAACGGAGCTTGAACATGCACATTCTCACCTGACTTTTCCGGTAAGATGTGCTATTACCCCATACAGGCTGGTGATCAACTGTCATTCGCCATATCTTAACAGCAAGGAGAAATTCATGACTAAAGCAGAATTCGTAGCAAAAGTAGCAGAGGAATTGGAAGTTCCAAAAACGGTTGCAGCTGAAACTGTCGATGCGTTTTTGAAGGTAACGACGGACCTGTTGAAAGCGGGAGACAAAGTTACTTTTCCCGGCTTCGGCACCTTCGAAGTTTCACAGCGGGCCGCCCGTAAAGGCCGCAACCCGCAGACCGGCGCAGAACTGAATATCCCCGCATCAAAAAGCGGTAAATTCTCTGCCGGAAAGAACCTCAAGAATCTGTAATCGGTCCACCCTGAGATCTCAGGGTAATCCTTTATTAATAGTACAAAGCAGAACAGGTCCCCGAGCAATGCCGGATCCGGGAGCCGTTACGGCAGGACTACTACCTTGTACAGGGTGAGTTGAGGAGTTGGAACGGGGCTATGCAGGAGGTCCGCTCACCGGTCTTGATTCGTTCCTCAGAGGGAAATCAGCAGAAATTGATCGGTGAAGCGCCCTTGCTGACAGAAGCGGCGGCACTTGAAGCGCTTGAAGTCGCGGTGCAGGCTTATTCAAACGGCCGCGGTGTCTGGCCGACCATGTCGGTGGGCGAGCGGATCCAGAGCGTACAGCGCTTTACTGCTGCCATGCTGCTGAAGCGTACGGAGATTGTCAATCTTTTACAGTGGGAAATCGGCAAATCGCTTCGTGAGGCGGAACGTGAGTTCGACCGGACGGTCTCCTATATCCGCGACACGCTGGAAGCGCTGAAAGAACTGGACAGGGTCTCATCCCGTTTTGTCATTCAACAGGGGATTATCGGCCAGATTCGCCGTGCTCCGCTGGGTGTGGTTCTCTGCATGGGGCCGTATAATTTTCCGTTGTACGAAACTTTTACCACCATGATTCCGGCGCTGGTTATGGGTAATACCATCTTGCTGAAACCGCCCCGATTCGGCGTTCTGATCTTTCAGCCGCTGCTGATGGCGCTGCGCGACTCGTTCCCGGCTGGTGTCGTCAACACTGTCTACGGTGATGGCGAAGCGGTTGTTCCGCCATTGATGGCATCCGGAAAAGTTGATGTGCTCGGTTTTATCGGAACTCACCGGGTTGCTGATGCCCTGCGGGCAGTTCATCCCCGTCCTCATCGTCTCCGCTGTGTACTTGGGCTGGATGCCAAAAATCCGGCGGTCATCCTTCCTGACGCTGACCTTGAATTGGCGGCTGCCGAATGTATTTCAGGCAGCTTGACGTTCAACGGCCAGCGCTGCACCGCGTTGAAAATGATATTTGTTCACCGCACAATTGTTGAGGACTTTCTAAAGCGGATGTCCGCCGCTATCAGCGCACTTAAATGCGGCATGCCGTGGGAACCGGGCGTCACCATTACGCCGCTGCCTGAGCCGGAAAAACCGGAGTATCTGGATGGTTTGGTCCGTGATGCTGAGGCATTGGGTGCGCAGGTTGTGAACCCTGGTGGCGGCAACGGCAGTGCGTCGTTCTTTTACCCGGCGCTATTGTACCCTGTCACTCCTTCAATGCGGATTTACGACGAAGAACAATTCGGGCCGGTTATTCCGGTTGTGCCGTTCGACGATATTTGTGAACCGATTGATTACATCGTGGCCTCAAACTACGGCCAGCAGGCGAGCGTCTTCGGGCAAAATTCCGATTTGCTGGCCCAACTGGTTGATGCTCTGGTGAATCAGGTCTGCCGCATCAATATCAACAGCCAATGCCAGCGAAGTCCGGACAGTTTTCCGTTCAACGGCCGTAAAAACTCAGCCGACGGAACTCAATCCGTTGCCGATGCGTTGCGGATATTTTCCATCAGAATTGTCGTGGCGGCCCGCGAAACCGAGGCAAACCGGGAAATTATCACCAGCATCGTCCGTGAGAGGAAATCCCATTTCCTTTCAACTGATTACATGCTGTAATTGTAATTGTGGAGTATCTGATTATGGATTCCGAGCTGAACAATAAAACAAAAAAACTTCGCATTATTCTGGCTGATATGGGCGGTTGCGTAATCGGTTTTTCCGGCGGAGTCGATTCGACACTGCTTTTTGCGGTGGCGGCTGAAGTGTTGGTAAATCGGGTGCTGGCGGTTACGGCGACTTCAAAGACCTATCCCGAACGCGAATTGAATGAAGCGCGCGAGCTGGCAGAGCAAATCGGTGGACGCCATCTGGTAATTGTTTCAGAGGAACTTGACATCCCCGAGTTTCGCGACAATCCCCGTAACCGCTGCTATTACTGCAAGAAGGAACTGTTCGGAAAACTGCGGGCAATTGCCGATCAGGAGGGATTGGGATACGTGCTTGACGGCACCAATGTCGATGATGCCGGTGATCATCGCCCGGGCCGGATTGCGGCGGAAGAACTGCGGGTGCGGAGCCCGCTTGAAGAAGCCGGTTTTACCAAACAGGATATACGTGATCTTTCGAAGAAAATGGGACTTTCAACCTGGGATAAGCCTGCTTTCGCCTGCCTTTCCAGCCGTTTTCCGTACGGAACCGCCATTACTCCCGAGCGGGTCGGTCAGGTCGGATTGGCGGAAGAATCTCTGCGTGGGCTCGGCTTTCGGACGCTGCGGGTGCGCTACCACGGCAGTGTGGCCAGGATTGAACTTGGCGAACAGGAGTTTGAACGTGCAACCGGAGTTCTGCGACAAGAGGTGGTCACATCAGTGAAAGCGACCGGGTTTACCTACGTCGCACTTGATCTACAGGGTTATCGGACCGGCGCGATGAATGAAGAAGCGTCGGGCGAACGGCAAGATAATAACATCCTAAAATCAACCCCCCTCAGTCCCCCCTTAACAGGGGGGAAGCCTTGAAGTCTCCCCTGTTAAGGGGAGATTTAGAGGGGTTTGGTCTGTAGTGGTTGCAATGTAATTTGCCATTTGCCTTTGTAATCTGCCGGTTATTTAAACTTGACTGATATTAAAGTAGTGCATTACAATACAAATTAGTAATGCAATATACGATTGTATGGAGATTATGCTATGGCATTCTCAGCAACAATAACGTCAAAAGGTCAGATAACGATTCCAAGAGCTGCCCGGAAGGCTCTCAACTCCTCGACAGTTGACATAGAGGTGCAGGGGAATCTGGTGATACTGCGTCCCGTACAGAGCGTTGGCGGGGCCCTTGCGGCATATAGCCGGAGATCGGAATCCTTCGATGAAATAAGGAATAACGTGTGGAAGGAGGTTGCCGATGAAAAAACGGGCAACCCTTCCTGATACCAACTTTATCCTAAGGTATCTGCTGCGTGATAATGAATCTCACTTTGCGGAAGCCTCACTTTATTTTGAAAATGTGCGTATTGGTAAGGAAGTTGCTCTGATCGCCGAATCCGTTCTGGTGGAGTGTCTGTACGTACTGACAAAGCATTATAAAGTCCCGCGTGCCGAGGCGGCACATTGCCTTCATGGAATCCTGCTGTACAAGGGGGTAGTCAATCTCAACCGGGAGGTGCTGACCAGAGCACTTACTCTTTTCGCCGAAACCATGCTGGATCCTGTTGATTGTCTTCTGATTACGATGACTTCGATTGAAGGACATACGGTGCGGTCATTTGACAAGGCGTTGTTGAAGAGGGTTGCTGATCAGGCGGGAAGTGTTCAGTAGCACCGGTCGAGTTGATAACACTTTTCTTCCATTAGACAAACTATGACCAAACTTCCCATTGACGAAATCCTCCCCGTCCTGCTTGAGTCCTTCACTACTCATCCGAACATAATTCTGCATGCTCCCCCCGGCGCGGGTAAAACAACCCGCGTTCCGTTGGCTCTCCTTGACATAATTCCTCCAGAAGTAGGTCGGATCATCATGCTGGAGCCTCGCCGGATCGCTGCAGTGTCGGCAGCCCGCTGGATGGCGCGCTGTCTCGGCGAAGAGGCAGGCCAGACAGTCGGCTATTCAATTCGCTTTGACAGCTGTACCTCGAAAACCACGCGTATTGAAGTAGTCACCGAAGGAATACTGACCCGCCGGATTCAGAGCGATCCCGGGCTTGCCGGTGTTGCGCTGGTGATTTTCGACGAGTTTCATGAGCGGAGCATCCATGCTGATCTCGGTCTGGCTCTCTGTCGTGAAGTGCAGCAACTGCGGGCTGATCTCAAAATCATGGTCATGTCGGCAACGCTCGATCTGGAGCCGCTCTCCCGTTTGCTTGACAACGCTCCGGTAATCAGTTCGTCGGGGCGGGCGTTTTCCGTTGAGATGAAATACCTTGATGACACAGGGCACATGCGCCTATCCCAGAGGATGGCTTCTACCGTTATGCGGGCGTTGAATGAGACGGAGGGGGATATTCTGGCGTTTCTGCCCGGTTCCGGTGAAATCCGCGCATGCGCCGCTCTGTTGATGGAATCGGCTGTTCAACGCAATGTCATGATTTGCCAGCTGTATGGCGATTTGCCGATTGCCGAGCAGCAGAAGGTCATTCAGCCGGGGGCGCAGCGTAAAATAGTGCTGGCTACCAGCATTGCCGAAACCAGTTTGACCATCGACGGAGTACGAACCGTTATCGATTGCGGTGTGTCGCGGCGTTTGCACTACGATCCGGGTAATGGTTTGAACCGGTTGATCACTGTGCGTGAGTCACGAGCCTCGGCAGAACAGCGCGCAGGTCGAGCGGGGCGGACCGCTCCCGGAGTCTGCTTCCGTCTGTTTTCCCAGCACACGCTGCACGCGATGGCACCGCATACGCCGCCGGAAATCACTGTTACCGATCTGTCACAACTCCTGCTGGAATTGTCAGCCTGGGGTGTCACAGATCCGCTGGAGCTTTCCTGGTTGGACGCGCCGCCCGCCAGTGCTCTGGAATCGGCCCGGCGCCTGCTGGAGGAGCTTGATCTGTTTGATGATTCAGGCCGGATCACGAAGCGGGGTCGTGACGTCGTCCGGATGCCGCTTCATCCGCGTATTGGTCGCCTGCTGCTCCGCTCCGGAGAACTTGGCTGTGCAGGTGTGGGGTGTCTGGTTGCGGCGCTGCTTTCGGAGCGGGATCTGTTTCGATCATCTGCAGGTGGCGCGTTGCCCCAGGTAAGCAGCTCGGATATTATGGATCGTCTGGAGGCCGTGAAAAGCTGGCGGACATCGGGGCGGAATGATCAAAGAATGGATCAGGCGGCATTGAAAAATGTCCAGCGGGTTACCGATCAGTTACGGCGATTTATGGCTGTTCCCGCCGGTGAGGAGTTATGGGACTGCGACGATGATCGAATCTCCCGGTTGCTGCTGGCGGCCTATCCGGACCGCTTGGCACGGCGCAGGTCATCCGGAGGCGGTTACCTGCTGGCCAGCGGGCGTGGCGCAAGAATTTCGGAGCGGAGCGCAGTCAGAGCGGCCGAGTATATTGTCGCTCCCGCGCTGGATGCCAGAAACCAGGCTGAAGCGGTCATTCACCTTGCCGCCGAAATACCTGAGTCCGTTATTCGCGAAGAGCTTTCAGGTCATATTCGGCGCGAAATCCTGGTGAACTGGGATGAACGTGAACAGCGCGTGATTGCCCGGCGGATGGAGAGTCTGGGGAGTATTCAGCTTTCCGCAGAAACTGTCGTTCCATCTGCGGCACAGGCGGTCCCAGCCGTGATTGGAGCCGTTCGGGCGTCGGGCATGGCGCTGCTGACGATGAATGAAGCGGTTCGCCAGCTGCAGGGACGCCTGCAGGTGACACACTCCTCTTTTCCGGAACGGGAGTGGCCGGATGTTTCGGATGCCGCACTGCTTGGAACGCTTGAGAAATGGCTGGCACCGCACCTTAAGGGTGTCAATACCGCCAGAAAAATTGCCCAGCTTGATATCGCGGATATCCTGAGGCAAAGCCTTGACTATCGGCAGCAGCGCGAGCTGGATGAAATGGCTCCGACGCATCTGGCCGTGCCGAGCGGGTCGCGAATCAGAATCGATTATTCAGGAGAAATTCCGGTATTGGCGGTGAAGCTTCAAGAACTATTCGGCTTGGCTGTAGGACCGACGGTGTGCAGCGGCAGGGTTCCGGTATTGCTGCATCTGCTTTCTCCCGCCGGAAGGCCGATTCAGGTGACACGGGATTTACGGGGATTCTGGGATGGTTCGTATCAACAGGTGAAAAAAGAAATGAAAGGGCGCTATCCGAAGCACCCCTGGCCTGATGATCCCTGGAGTGCGGTGCCGACGCGGAGATTGAAGCCGAAGGGGTAGGTTGACCCCAACCCCCCTCAATCCCCCCTTGTCAGGGGGGAAGTAAAAGTCTCCCCTGATAAGGGGAGGTTTGGAGGGGTTATCCAGCCATCCGAAAAGTCACTTCGCCAATCTGATCGGCGCTGCTTTGAACAACTCCTCGGTCCCGGTTGGCTGCCAGATGTCTCAAAATTGCAAAAACCATCTCTGCCGCTTCCGGTTTTCCCAACTTCGCGGCAATTTCCTCCGCCGTCAAACTTTTCTGCTCTTTTTGCAGTAACTCTACGACTGATTTCTGAAGCGCAATGACGGTGCCCGCAGCTTTCTTGCCGGCTTCCACGCCCGGCTGGTGATATGCGTTGATATTGACCAGGCTGGCGTACAGTCCCACAGCCCGTTCAAACAGCGCAATCAGGACGCCGACCGTATAGGCATTGACCTGGTTGATGGTGAGTGTCATTGATTCGCGGCCATTTTCATACAGCGCCGTGCGTGTCCCCTGGAAAAATCCGAACAGGAAATCTCCGCTGGAAATTCCATCTTCAACGAGCAGCGTTTTGCCATCCCGATCTTTCAATACTTCGATAAAGGTTACAAAAAAGTTTGCCACCCCTTCCCGTAATTGCTGCACATAGGCGTGCTGATCGGTGGAGCCTTTGTTGCCGTACACGGTCAACCCCTGATTAACAGTCTTGCCGTCGCGGTTGAATTCCTTGCCGATTGATTCCATAATCAACTGCTGCAAATAGCGGGAGAAGAGCAGCAGGCGATCCTTGTACGGGAGCATGACCAGATCTTTCGTACCGCGGCCACCGGTGGCGTAGTGCCACATCAGCGCCATAATTGCCGCAGGGTTCCCGGTCGTATCCAGCCTGCTGGTGATGTTGTCGCAATCCTTGGCACCGTCGATCAGAGCCTTGATATCGATCCCCTGCAGAGCCGCCGGGAGAAGCCCGACCGCTGAGGTGACGGATGTACGTCCGCCGACCCAGTCCCACATCGGGAACCGTTCCAGCCATCCTTCACTTTTCGCCAGTTTGTCCAGTTCGCTGTTGACGCCGGTTACCGCTACGGCGTGCCGTGAAAAATCCAGCCCGGCCCGCTCGTAAACGGCTTTGGCCTCCAGCATGCCATTGCGGGTCTCTTTTGTTGAGCCGCTTTTCGAAATGACCATCGCCAGAGTACGTGAAATCGTCGTACCCAATTCAGCAAAAACCTTATCGATGCCGTCCGGGTCGGTGTTGTCGAGAAAATACGCTTTCATCCGGTCGGAGGAGGATGCCAGCGCGTCGGCGACAAACTGCGGTCCCAGCGCCGAACCACCAATGCCAATTATGAGTATGTTTGCGAACTTCTCGCCGTTTTGCGCCTTTATCGTGCCGTTGTGGATTTTGCTGCTGAACGACAGAATCTCTTCCTGAGTTGTTTCGATCTCATTCCGAATGCTGCGTGAAGGGGAAAGAGTCGGATTTCTCAGCCAGTAGTGTCCGACCATGCGCTCTTCATCACGGTTGACAATATACCCCTTTTCCAATTCATACATTTCCAGGAATGCGCTTTGGATAGCCGGTTCCATCTCTTCAAAAAAATCGTCAGCAAATTTCATCCGACTGATATCAAGCGAGAGACCGATCTCGTGGCAGTTGCAGAGATATTTTTGAAAACGTTTCCACAAAGTGGTGTCAGTTGGCATTCATTCGTTCCTCCCGTGCAATAGATACACAAAAGGCGGAGTTTCCTCCGCCTTTGTTCTGCATTACATATGGACTACTTTTTGATGTTGTAGAACACGTCGTGGCCCTTGAACAGCGACGTAGTATCCAGCTCATCTTCGATCCGGAGCAGCTGATTGTACTTGGCAACCCGGTCGGTACGGCAGAGCGAGCCGGTCTTGATCTGGCCGGAGTTGACCGCCACGGCCAGGTCGGCCAGGGTGGTGTCTTCGGTTTCACCGGAACGGTGAGAAATAACGGTGGTGTAACCAGCCCGTTTGGCCATCTCGATCGCTTCCAGTGTTTCGGTCAGGGTGCCGATCTGATTCAGTTTAATCAGAATGGAGTTGGCGATTCCTTTCTGAATCCCTTCTCTCAAAATCTTTGGATTGGTGACGAACAGGTCGTCGCCGACGATCTGGATGCGCTTGCCTAGGCGATCAGTCAACAGCTTCCAGCCATCCCAGTCGTTTTCAGCCATACCGTCTTCAATCGAGATGATCGGGTATTTGTTGACCAGGTTTTCGTAAAAATCAACCATTTCTACGGGCGTCTTTACTTTCTGAGTCTCATTTTCCAACGTGTATTTGCCATCTTTAAACAGTTCGGAAGATGCTACGTCCAGTGCCAGAAGAACGTCTTCGCCCGGTTTGTATCCGGCCTTGACGATGGCTTCCATGATCACTTCCAGCGCTTCCTCGTTTGATTTCAGGTTGGGAGCGAAGCCTCCCTCGTCACCAACTGCAGTATTGTAACCTTTGCTTTTCAGAACACCCTTCAGGGCGTGGAAAATCTCTGCACCCATCCGGAGCGCTTCCTTGAAGCATGATGCGCCGGCCGGCATGATCATGAATTCCTGAATATCAACGTTGTTGTCGGCGTGGGCGCCGCCGTTGATGATGTTCATCATCGGCAGCGGCAGTTCGCGGGCGTTGGCTCCGCCAATGTATTTGTAAAGCGGTTGTCCGGCCTCTTCGGCTGCAGCCTTGGCAACGGCGAGGGACACACCGAGAATAGCATTGGCGCCTAAGTTTGTTTTGTATTCGGTGCCGTCAAGTTCGATCATTTTGGTATCGATCCCCACCTGATCGTCACCTTCCATGCCGATGATTTCCTCGGCGATGATGTTGTTCACGTTATCTACCGCTTTAAGAACGCCTTTGCCGAGATAGCGCGCTTTATCACCGTCACGAAGTTCCATTGCTTCACGTTCACCGGTTGAGGCGCCTGACGGTACAGCGGCACGTCCAAATGCACCCGATTCAAGAAAAACTTCAACTTCCAGAGTTGGATTCCCACGGGAATCCAGAATTTCTCTGGCATAGACATCAACGATCTCACTCATTGTACAGCCCCCTTGCTTGAAATAAAGTGATCCGGAGAAAAACAAACTCCGGCAAACTCAAACTGTATACCATATAATTTTTAAAAAAACAGCCTCCAGGTACAACGGATCCACGACAAATTTGTAGGTCACCACCGCCTTGATGTATTTATATCCCACCTCCCTTGCCTGGAGGCACCTACTTCTGGTGACGGGAGGGGGTTAGGGGGTGGGTGAAGTCGTTGTAATATCGGTGTGTTACAATCGGCTTCCCCCACCCCTCAATCCCCTCCCGCAAGGGGAGGGGAG
>JANXZX010000095.1 GCA_025355325.1 Geobacteraceae bacterium | reverse complement strand
ATCGCCGCCCCGGCTGTCGCGGGTAATGACCGTCACATGGCGGTCAATCAGATATTTATGAAAAGCATCGACAGCCGCTCTGGAAGGCGCCTTGAAATCGCACCCTTCATGTTCGTTGAACGGGATCAGGTTGACCTTGTTGGGTATGTCGCTGATCAGCTTCAAGAGCCGCTTGGCGTCATCCAGCGAATCATTAATTCCACCCAGCATGACATATTCGAACGTAACCTTGCGCCGTCCCGGCAGCGGAAATTCTTTGCAGGCGTTTAAAAGATCTTTAAGCGGATAGCTCCGGTTTACCGGCATGATCCGGTTGCGCAGTTCATCGGTCGTAGCGTTCAGTGACACCGCCAGGTTGACGTTGGGGATCTCCCGCCCCAGCCGTTCCATTTCCGGCACCAATCCGCAGGTGGACACGGTTACCCGGCGGTTGGAGAGCTGCAGGCCATTGCCGTCGATCATGATCTGGATGGCAGGGATGACGTTGTCCAGATTGTGGAGCGGCTCCCCCATCCCCATCAATACGATGTTGCGGATAGCAGCCGGCGACTCCGGGCTGGCGTCATCACTGTCGTCATCGTCATTTTCGGGGAGCTGTCCGCCGTCTGCCAGCAGTGCAGGCGGATTCCTGATCAGGTCCCGCTTGACCGCCATGATCTGGTTGATGATCTCAGCCGTGGTCAGGTTGCGGGTCAGTTTGAAGGTACCGGTCAGGCAGAACTCGCACGCCATGGCACACCCCACCTGCGACGAGATGCAGAGGGTGTTGCGCCCCTCTATCGGGATCAGCACCGATTCGACCGCGTTGCCGTCCTCCAGGTTGAAGAGGTATTTGCGCGTCCCGTCACTCCCCTGCTCGACCGCCTCCGGTTCGAGGTTGCTGATAATGGCGGTTTCGGCCAATTCATTGCGGAGCGCCTTGGAGATGTTGGTCATTTCTTCGAAGCCGTGGGCATCCTGCTGATAGATCCACTTGAACACCTGGAGGGCGCGGAAGCGCTCCTTGCCCTGGCCTTTCAGGAATTGCTCCAGTGCCGGGAGGGTAAAGTTTTTGAGGTCGGTTTTGGTTGTCATTTACTGCTTGCTCCTTGGGTGTTGTTGCTGTTTGTTTCCTTTTTTCCCGTAAGTATTGGTATCGTCTTTTCGAAGTCATCGCCCAATTCCCGCTCAATCTGCTCGATGCTGGGTAGGCTTGTTTGCAACTCTTTGGGAAGTGCCGCCACAAGCTGGTATTCGGCTACCCCGATAGGTTTATTGGAGTCGCGCAGAGCATATTCCGCCACCACCCGGTTCTGGGTCTTGCATAACAGCAGGCCGATGGTCGGATTGTCCTGTTCGCCCTTCATCTGCACATCCACTGCAGTCAAGTAAAAGCTCAGTTGCCCGGTATGTTCCGGTTTAAATGCTCCTGCTTTTAGTTCCACCACGACATAACAATGTAGTTTGAGATGATAAAATAATAGATCGATGAAGAAGTCGTCACCGCCAACCTCGATATGAACCTGTCTGCCAACGTAAGCAAACCCCGCACCGAGTTCAAGGAGAAAACGAGTGATGTGCCGGACAATAGCCGACTCAATTTCCCGTTCGTCCGCTTCCATGGCAACGCCGAGAAAGTCAAATATATAAGGGTCTTTCAAGGTATTGCGAGCAAGGTCGGAATCAGCTGCAGGCAGATTCGCCGTAAAGTTGGTAACCGCCTGGCCTTCTCGCTCCAGAAGACGGGTTTCAATATGGATATTCAGGACATTGCGCGACCAGCCATGCTCAATGGCGCTCTCGGCATAGCTGCGGCGGATTTCCGGGGCTTTGAGTTTGGTTAGAAGCACCAGATTGTGCCCCCAGGGTAATCGTCCAACAAGCTGTTGGACAATTTCAGCATCTGGCCATGCTTCGGCAAAAGCCCGCATGTAGAGCAGGTTAGCACGGGAAAAACCCTTCATATCAGGAAAGGCCGTTCTCAGGTCATGCGCCAGGCGCTCTATCACCTTTGCGCCCCACCCCTGCTTGGCCTGCCGTTTCAGTATATCGCGCCCAATCTGCCAGTAGAGTAGCACCAACTCACGGTTCACCGTCAGCGCGGCTCGCTGCTGCGCGGCCTGGATGCGGTTTTTTAGTTCCACCAGCCAGTCGGTATAGCCGCTAGGCGGTTCGGTGAGTGCGACAGGGATGTTCGGTTGTTCATTCATGAGTTACTTTTCCATCCTTGTGGGCATTTGCATTGATAAAGGTCGTGCCGCGAGCTTCGTTAGGGAGGAATCCACGGGCAAATGTTGTTTTGCCTGCGCCGTTCGGCCAGCTATTATTACGATTTTTAGTTCATTGGTCATGAATTATAATCGCTCGTGTTCCTGAATGATTTTATCGGTTCCATACAACCCAAGAATCAACATCCTGTCAAGAATATCGAGAATACGCTTCCTTAGTTCAGGATGATTTTCAGTCGCTGTATATTCCTTAAGTAGCAAATCGTCGAGATAATGCATCTCTCGTCGACGCCCGGAAGGAGAGGAATTATCGTTCGGTTGCTCAGCAAGATAGAGCACACGCTCTGCCGCCAAGATGACTTCTTCGGTAGTTGATTCATGTGCATCTTTGAGCAGATGGAAGAATGAAAAGTTATCCTCTTCAAAGGCTTTAGACTGGATGAAAGCATGGATTAAGACACGATAAGGCTCGATACTTTCATTCCAAATTCCACGAAAGCATTCAGCCGCCTCTGTCCTGATTTCTTTAATAGGATCGTTGAAAAAGTCCGTTAATTGTTGTTCCGCTTTTGCCATATAAGCGGCATGGGGCAGGTGGTTTGATGCAGCATTTGCAATCAGCATTCGGTTCTGATCACTGCCATTAGCAAGTGTTTGGGCCCGAGAGGCAAGGCCATCATTATAGAACGCTTCACGATAAAGGTGAAAAGCACCCAGCAATCTGTACTCTTCGTCTTCTGCCGTTAACAACAATTCAAGCAAATCTAGCCCGATATCAGGAGAACCATGCAGAATGTAGTAAAGAAGTTGAGTGCCTAAATACGTCGAGAGAGGCAGTATATCTACCTTGTGGGACTGCATAACAAGCTGCTTCAGCAGTTCTGCCGCACGGCGATTATCATGGTGAAGCACTGAATAGATCGGTTGGGTTAGTAAACAGCGGATGCTTTCCAAAGGCTCCCGTTCAATACGTCTGGCAAGCACCCGTATTCCTTCATCCAATCGTGTATCACATTCCCAAAGAACTGCACCAAGAGCCTCTGCGGCAGTACCTCGGTCAAAATAACCGCTACGAAACTGGGTAAAGCCTCCTCTGGCAATCAATTGATTTGCAGTAAGAAGCAACTCCTCTGTTCGTTTTGTGTCGGACTTTTCATCGGTGACGGCTGTGCCATTCTCAACATACCAAAGTAATATCGAAAAAACTTCATCATTAACGGCAAGTTTCGGATGCTTTTGCAGCAAACAGCAAATCCCCTCACAACAGGGACGGTTCGGAAGACTATGCGCCGTGCGTATCGCTGTCAGGATTGCTTCTTCAGGTGTTTGACCTTCAGCCAGGCCGTTCAAAATTCCGTTGAAATAGTCTTGATTAGTATCTGGCGGCAAACTGGAAAACAGTCGCGCAAATCGAGCAGGTTCTTCCTTGGTGCGCTCACAAAGAATTTGGGCAAGCCCACTGGATCCTGAGTGACGGAGCCAGTCGTCTTCAGCACGCCGCGGTTTTCGGTCGCCACGATACGTAGCAACAGCGCTCAGCCAAGCCGCATCGGACATGAATTTGGCTCGATCTGTACCGATAGGCGGTGGCACCCATGTGGCTTCCATATTGTTTGGTTCGGGAATGGATTTTCCCCGAAATTTCCTGTCAAGCTGCGCAACTCGTTGAAGCGTTTTGGAGGAAAGGGAGGCAGCATCAATCGATTTAAGAATGCACCATTGTTTGTGTCCATTCCAGTTTAAGTCACGAAGGGCAGATTTGCGGGTCCAAAATGGTTCTTCTTCAGGACGACCGTTCGTCAAATCATGAATGATTTTTCTGGCGATCCGTAATTCAGGCCAGTAATTCAGAACTAGACATTCAACAACATTTCTTTCTTGTTGGGAAAAATATGGAAGGGCTGCATTTGCAGCACGTGTAAACGAAATCCATTCCGCACCATTCGGGCCGGCTTCGAGCAAACTTTTCTCTGCCAAGAGCGAGGGCAACTTAAATCCCAGAACGTTACCGGCACATGCAATCGTTTCCAGGCAAAGATAGAGTGCCGCCGGATGGGATAACGGTTCGATTTGTTCAAGACAGCGTAGTGCTTGCACAGGAGCAGTCTTGGCTAGTTCGGCTAAAGATTTACGCAACAGGGAAAGAAAACGGTTTGGCCCGTAACTATTCCGATCAAACCGCATTTGCCACGTGTAGTCTGTCCAGTGTTTACCGTCAAAAGCGAGGTTGATGCGGCGAACTGCCTCTACAAAAGCTGGCAAAGCAGCTTCTAGGAAGACAACAGGCGATTTCTTTTGCAGCTCTTGAAGCCAGTGATAATCAAGATCATTTTGGTCGCGCCCGAACGGGTGTCCCTCGGCAAAGATTTCGTACCATGTTTCAAGCCATACTTGGACTGTTTTGCCTGCTGCAGCGGGATCATTCTTAAGCCATGCCGACATGGTATGACGATCGTAAAGTCCGGCACGGTCGAACAAACCATCAGGTTTAGAACGAATTAAATCAAGATTGAGTTCCAGCAAATCGGGACAAGGCAGTATGTCGCTCAGTCTGGAAAACCAGCCAAGCAGGGCTGTGCCTCGTGCAGAAATATTGTGCCACCAGATTCGCAACACTTTGGCAATTTCTGCTGGAAACATCTTGATGGCATTCCTCAGAATGTTAAGGGAATCATCACGACGCTCACTGCTCTCAGATGTCAGCCATTCGCTAATCAGACCTCGGCGTATTAGAACGGGAAGCCAACAGGGCTGTGGGTAAACCGCCATTCGAACAAGCGGCGGCATCGGCTGAAATGGGTTATCCAAAGCCAGGACGACATCAAGCTCCGCCTCGTTTGGCTCTTCCAAACCTCCGAGCCAGCGGGCAACCGCATCTTTTAGGTGATAACGGACATCAGGACTTTTCAGCAGATCATTGAGTTGTTTCAAATACTGACGTTGAGGGCCTGCCTGGCGGTATATTGCCAATATCTGCCGGACCTGAGTACGACGGAAGAGATGCTGTTCATCTTCTTTAAGCAGATCAAGTAGATTCCTTCGGTCAGTGACGAATCCTCGGGCAAAGGCGTAATCGAACAGACTTTCGTGAAAGAAGTTCACACGACCGTTCACATGGCTAATGAGATGTTCTGTTGCCAACAGATCTAGTGCATTCGGAAAGCGGTCAAGCACACTTGCAGAAGTATCAAGAGACTGATCGCTACTCATAACGTCAGCAAGATGCGAAATTACCGGCATCAGGGCAAAAACAGGGTAGCCACGCTCACGGATGGCACGTTGTTTTTTCTCGACAAGGCGATCAAATAATTCGGTTGTTGATTGAAACTGAAAGGCATGATCTTCAGATTCGATAACTTCAAGAAACAGAGCAAGGTTAAGAGGCAGAGTCAGCAACTCTCTCTGTTTTGGTGTAATACGCTCGACGGGAATGCTTTTTTCGCATAACAGAGGCTCGACTTCCGAAGTCCAATCAAGAGGCTTGACCTCATATCGTCTGACCCTTTGATCCTTTTCAAGTTGGAGCAGAGCACCATCGTTGGTAAGATCGTACGTGCGACAGGCCGCAATAATACGGATGTTTTTTGAAAATCTGGCAAAACTGAGAAGCTCAAAAATCACTTCGCGGATGGCCCCTGTTCGCCCCGAAACCTCACTAACAGCATCAATCTGGTCAATGAACAGAATTGCCGTGCCTCCAGGTGTAAGTGATTGCAAGGTGAAAACGGGGTTTTCACTACGTCCGTAAAGGGCTTGTCCAAGGGCATTCGAAGAATCAATGCTAAGACGACTGTCAACACGAAAAGCCAAATATGCAGCATCTTGTCCGTTCAAGCCGGATAGGATTTCCCGAATTACTCCTGATTTGCCGGTTCCGGCATTCCCGGTAAGCAGTATAATATCGGGGCATTCTTCATCATTTAGGACGGATAGGACCTCTTGTGCTTCTTTTCGTGATATAGACACGCCCCCGATGCCAAACGGAGCATAGCTGTCGAGATAACGTTGATTTGCTTGGGTGATCCGTTCCCGTAACGTCGAGTCAAGCGGAGCCCGTGGGGAGAGGATTCCCGATTCTATGATCTCATTGCGGATGATTTCCGTGGTTAGTTCACGATTGAAATTGTTTTCGAGATAATCACGTAGAATGGGGAAATAATGATCGAACGAATCGCTGAAAACCTGCCCGCCAAGCATGCGGATATTAATGTCAAGATCAGTTTCCGGCTCACACTGACTATGAAATCGCTTGAGGTACATCCATGTTTGTTCTGCGCTGGTGCCCCATAGCCTGCTCAACTCCGGAAAATTTGAGGCTCTATCTTTATCGGTCAGTGAATCCAAGAATGCGCCAACATAAGACTCAATCAATATAGCTCGTTGTGCGAGGTGATGAATTTCTGTTGCAGGCGCGGTTGAGAGAAAATAGAAATGATCATCGAACGCAACCGAGAGTTTCGATAATGCTGTTGTCAAAACTCCTTCTGCGGCAAGACGTCCAATCGTCCAGTTGCCTAGAGTGTTTTGCCTCTTAGCTTGATACCACTCCTTATTGCCGTTTCTGGATAACCAAAATTCGACACCTTGATTGAGCGGATCGACAAATTCGAATTGAAGGGCATCAGCATAACCAAGAATTACTTCAAAAAGTTTCTTGACTGCCCATTTTGCTTCAAAACGATCTCCAAGCTTCCCGGCGATACCACCTGGAAATGGGTAGGCGCTTGAGGCGCGATTATGATTAGTAGCTCTTACTGTCATCTATTCAGGATGTACTCCCTACTTTTTCTATGTCCGTTCACTCACAGAATGCAAATATCCGAAGAACGGCGACTGACTACTATTATCTAACCCATAAAATTATTAACCACTTATACACCACACTCCACCACCCCCGCCACCAAATTTACCGTGCCCGCACACAAAAAACAGGCCGCAAAGCATATCTGCTCCGTGGCCTGAACGTCATTATTTTGTAGGTTTCTAAAGTCCGACCCGACCCGACTACGCCAGTAGTTTGGTTCTCGCTTCAGCTGCCGGATGCAGCACGATAGATTTTAGATCAGCCCTTTTCGGGCATCATCTATAGCCGCATCCAAAAGACGGCAGACAACCTTGCCGGTTGCTATCTCGTCATAACGAGCTTCTGCCTCCCGCACCCAGACCTCAATATCCGTATCACATCCTTCGTGCTGTTTCAGCAACATTACTATTTTTTCTTCTGATCAGCCTCCACCGGCGCAACCGATTGAGAAGCCCCGCCACTATCCGTCTGCCCTCCCGGAACGTCTTTCCCCGTCTCAGGTGCCTGTTCCTTCTGCTCTCCAACCGGTTTCTCTACTACATCCTTCCGTGCCGACGATGTCGACACAAACACCGGCGGCGCACTGATGACCTCGTCAACCTTCTGCTGCATCCGCCCGACATTGGGCGATTGTGCCAGGGCGGCCTGATATTCCCCTTCGCCAAGGACGCCTTTCTGGCGCAGCAGTCGCAGGATCATGTCGGAGCGTTTCAGCACCTTGCCGAGATTCTTGTAAGGGTTGTACGCCACGCGCGGACCGGGGAGCATGGCGGCCAGAAAGGCGCATTCACGCGGGGTCAGGCTTGAGGCCGGTTTGCCGAAATAATAGTGCGCGCCGTGGCCGATGCCGTACACCATCGGGCCCAGTTCAACCACGTTCAGATAAAACTCGATGATGCGTCCCTTGGTCAGCTCCTGTTCCATCCGGTACGCCAGATAGATCTCCTTCAGCTTGCGGGTGATTGTCTTT
>JANXZX010000232.1 GCA_025355325.1 Geobacteraceae bacterium | reverse complement strand
ACCCGTCTTTTCAGAACGGATCGATACGGCCAATCGCAAACTTGCCGAGCGCAATCTTCATGAAGCCGAATGTGCGCATTCCCGCGGGGATTCCGGCAAGGCAATTGACCATCTTGAACTCGTAAAAACACTGACGAATGACCCGGCCCTACGGGAAAAGGCGGAGTTGATGCTCCTCAATTTCTCGCACCCCGGCAGTGATCATGACGAGCAGATCGCCGTCTCCACCGCCTCGTCATGTGGATCATGCGCAGGCTCTTCCAGCAGCGGCTGTGCCGACAGCGCGCCTTCGGACGACTCCTTGCCGCTTATGGAATATTACGAACTACTTATCCAGCAATTACCTGCCGATCAGTATCAGCGCTATACAGAATTAGGAGAAGATTTTGCAGAGGCGTACATCGCTGCCAGCCGGGACCACCATCACGAGGCGTTAGCGGGCTTTGAACATTGCGTCGCCACCCTGCCGCAAGATATCTACTGGTATGAAAAGGGGAAAGTGCTGCACCGGCTTGGAAATGATCGTGAGGCAGAACAGCATCTTCGCACTGCGGTTCAGCTGAATAGCTCCAACTCGCTTGCCTGGTTCAATCTGGCACTTGTGCTGCGAGAGAGTAATAGTTTCCAGGATGCGCTGGACACAATCGAAACGATGGTTGCAGAAAATATATTGCCCGAACAGGCGCTGTTGCTGCGTGCCGATATATGTGAGGCGACCGGGGATCATGAAGGTGCCGTGAACCAGTATGTCGAGTTGTTGCATACGCCGTATGCGCGCACTGCTGCCGAAAAACTGTATGTAATTCTTATGGAAACTGGTCGCCAGAGTGATGCCGCCGTGATTTTTAAAAAATACTTGAATAAATCCTGTCATTAAGGTAGTCAATTGTAATATATCCAGTCGCTAAGACTACGATTATGGAGGGGACAATGAATAAGTCAGAGCTTATTGAGCAATTGGCCGTGAAAAAGGATTTGCCAGTCAAGAAGGCGGAAGAGCTTGTTAATCTTATTTTCTCTTCCATGGGCGAGGCGATGATACAGGGTGATCGAATTGAAATTCGTGGCCTGGGTAGTTTTATTATTAAAGAGTACGGAACATATACCGGCCGAAATCCCAAAACAGGTGAACCAATTAAGGTGAGCCCAAAAAAATTGCCTTTCTTCAAAGTCGGCAAGGAATTGAAGGAAATGGTTCTCGGATAACCCCCGTTTGCTTGTTATTACCTGAACCGAACAGCTGCTTTTAATAACTGATCGACAGTTATGATGTGTTGGTTTATGTCATGTTACCTGCTGACTACCGATAGATCATGGTGACGATGCTTGTGGTCCCGGCATGTTTTGAAATTTTTTTTCTTCATAGCGTTACTAATCAGCTGACCTTTCGCAGCCAGGCTTCACATTTTTCCTCCGGCCTTTTCTTTTCAATTCAAACCTGTTAAATGATTCAACATATATTAAATCAAGGATATTGCGAATGAATGATTATTGTGCCGCCATTGACTTCGGGACAAATACCGCTCGTTTGCTTATTGCCGAACGAGTGCCGGCAGGAATAATTCCGATCCGCGTCGAACGCGAAATAGTGCGACTCGGAGGTGGTTTTACCGATGAGTGTGGGTTGTCGGCAGAAGCCTGGGAGCGTGGTCTAGCCTGTCTGCAGCGATTTTCGGAAGTCATAGCAACATTCGGAGTGAAAGCAGTTCGTGCCTCCGCAACCAGTGCGGTGCGGGACGCCGTCAATGGCTGTCTGTTTGTTGAAGAGGTCTTACGACGAACCGGCATTAACCTGGTCGTGATTGATGGCGACGAAGAAGCTCGTTTGACCCTCAAAGGGGTTCTGTCTGCGCTGGATTATCCGCAAGATAAGCTTGTGGTACTTGATGTAGGGGGAGGGAGCACCGAGTTTACCGTTTCGGTTCATGGCACTCCCGTATTTATCAAAAGTATGCCGATCGGGGTTGTCCGTCTTACGGAAGGTTTCCGTTCGATTATTGAAATGACTGAGCGTGTTCAGACGGTGGTTGATCAACTTGAGGAAGACCTGTCCATTGCCGGAGTTGATGTGTCGGGTGCTTTCGAACTGGTTGGGACCGCCGGTACCGCGACAACCATTGCCGCCATCAAGCTGGAGATGGTTGATTACGACTATCGGAAGGTTAATAATTTCACCGTGGCCAGAAGTGATATTAACGAAATATTTCAGCGCCTCTCACCGCTGACACCCAGGGAACTGTTGTCGGTTAAGGGTCTTGAAAAAGGCCGGGAAGATTTGATTATTGCCGGCCTTGTAATTATTACTTCTGTGATGGACAGGTTTGGTTTAGAGCGGTTGAAGGTGAGTGATTTCGGTCTGCTGGAAGGATTGGCGCTTTCCGGCGGCGAATTGGCCTGAAGTTGCGGTCTTAGCATAGTGTCAGTTTCTCATTCTTTTGTTTATCGGAGTTCAAGATGCTGAACAAGCGTGGTTGCGGTGTTTTGTTGCATCCCACATCATTGCCCGGCCCGGAAGGTATCGGTACGCTGGGTAAAGAAGCCCGCCGTTTTGTGGATTTGCTCGCCGACATGGGGATGTCGTATTGGCAGGTACTTCCGCTCACGCCGCCAGCGTGTGGCAATTCCCCTTATTCGGCTTTTTCTGCGTTTGCGGGAAACCCGCTTCTGATTGATCTTGACCGGATTTCTGTTGATGGAGATCTTCCAGTAATAAACTTCAAAAACAGTCTGAATGATGCTTGTGTCGATTTTGAAGCTGTTTCTGAAATGAAAATGGAGCTATTGCGTACCGCCGCTATTACTTTTCTGGCGAACGATGATGTTGCAGGAAAACAGGAGTTCTGGAATTTTTGCAATACGACCCCCTGGCTTCATTACTATGCTCTTTTTATGGCACTCAGAGGCCGGTACAAGGGGCGTTCCTGGGATAAATGGCCGCCCGGGTTTGCTCTTCTGACGCCGGAGAAGTATGAGAAAGCGTCTGTTGAACTTGGTCCCGAGATTGGCATACAGAAGTATATTCAATGGCAGTTTTTCAGGCAGTGGCGCGAATTACGAACGTATGCCACCGGCAAGGGTATTGCGATTATTGGCGATATCCCGATTTTTGTCGGCTACAATTCAGCGGATGTATGGAGTCATCGAGAGCTGTTTCTTCTTGATGCGAAAGGAAAGCCGACAGTTGTTGCCGGAGTGCCGCCTGATTATTTCAGTGCAACAGGACAGTTGTGGGGCAATCCCCTGTATGATTGGGAAATGTTGGGACGTCAGGGGTATGCATGGTGGATTGAGCGATTTCAGTCATTGCTTAACCTGTTTGACATTATTCGTGTTGATCATTTCAGAGGCTTTGAAGCAGCCTGGCATGTACCGGTCAAAGAAAAAACAGCAATACATGGCACCTGGGTCAAGGCACCCGGAATATCCCTTTTTGATACCCTTGTTGCCGCTCTTGGCACAATGCCGATTATTGCGGAGGATCTGGGAATAATTACGCCGGAAGTCGTCGCATTGCGTGATCGCTACGATTTCCCCGGAATGAAAATCGTGCAGTTTGCCTTTGATTCTGGACCATCAAATTCATATTTGCCGCACAATTATCAGAAGAATTCCGTAGTTTATACCGGCACCCATGACAACGATACGACCGCAGGCTGGTTTGCTTCGCTTTCGGATAGTCAGCGCAGCCGAATTAATACGTATGCCGGATGCAGTGGCAAAGACACCGTTGAATGCCTTCTTCGCATGGTGCTCATGTCGGTTTCCAACACGGCGATTATTCCCTTTCAGGACCTGCTGAATCTTGGAAGTGAAGCGCGCATGAACATCCCCGGCACCGCTTTCGGTAATTGGGGATGGCGGTTTAGCTGGGACATGGTTGATCAGGATTTTGCCGGTCGCATTCGGGAAACGGTGGAATGTTATGGCAGGTGTAATTCGAAGTGTCAGCAAATGTCTTGACAATTTAGGCATATTCTCTATACTGACTTGCTTTAAATTATGATTGCTCTGGTCTATGGATGGTACCTGTGAAAATAGTTGTAGACCACATTAAAGATGTACCCGTCGCACTCCATATTGATGAGCCTGTTGAGACATTTCCTCTCTTGTCTGGCATGCAGAATGATAAGAGCTGCTGCTTTGCCGGGAGAGTTGAAGGGGACGTGACGGTAACCCGTGAATACGAGAATATTCGGGTAGTCGGAAGAGTGTCCGTGCCTTTGGAGCTTTCCTGCTCTCGATGTCTCGCAGATTATTCATCGTTTATTGACACCAACTTCACGATTTTTTTTCGCAAAGAGACTGCTGTAACGGCTTCGGTTGAAGAAGAGCTCGAACTCGGCGAAATCGATCTGCTTTCTTCCTCATTTTCTGGTGACGAAATTGATTTGACCCACGAAATTGAAGAGCAGATTGCAATGGAAGTCCCGCTCAAGCCGCTCTGTAGTGATTCCTGCAAGGGACTCTGTCATGAGTGTGGCATTGACTTGAACACCTCCGGTTGTTCATGCAGTAAAGAACCCGTAAGCCTTGCGTTTAATTCGCTGAAGGATTTTGTAGTTACCAGAAAATAGAACGGTGGCACGTGAACGTGTACCACCAGAAAAAGGAGAAACACCATGGCTGTACCCAAGAAAAAGACCTCGAAATCACGCAAGAATATGAGAAGGGCCCACGACTTCCTGACCACTCCGTCATTGTCTGTCTGCCCTCAATGCAAAGCTGCCAAACTGCCGCATCGCGCCTGTCCTTCGTGCGGAACGTACAAAGGTAAAGAGGTTATCGACCTTTCTTCAGCACAAGCATAGAGAACTGACTTCGTGTCACTTTTGCAACAGATGAGGGTTGCCGTTGACGCAATGGGCGGTGATAACGCACCTGTTATTGAAGTTGAAGGTGCTGTTGCTGCGTGTCGTGAGTTTGGTCTTTCAGTAACGCTCGTTGGTGATAGAGTCCGTTTGGAAGCCGAACTTGCTAAACACAAGGTCGATGGGCTTTATATCGATATTTTTCATGCGAGTGAAGTTGTCGGCATGCACGATTCCGCTTCAGACGCAGTGCGGAAAAAGCGCGATTCATCGGTACGCCGGGCGTTTGACCTTGTGAAAGACGGCAAGGCGTGCGCAGCGGTAAGTGCCGGAAACTCGGGTGCGACCATGGCATCCGGCATGTTTGTCCTCAAGCGCATTGAAGGGATTGAACGTCCTGCTATTGCTCAACTTTTCCCCACCCTTAAAGGTCAGACGCTGGTTCTGGATATTGGCGGCAATGTAGATTGCAAGCCGATTCATCTCGTCCAATTCGCCATCATGGGTGAGGTTTATGCCCGCTATGCCATGGGGGTGCCCTCTCCCAAAGTCGGCCTGCTGTCTAACGGCGAAGAGGATTCCAAAGGGAATGAGTTAACCAGGGAAACAAACGGCATCCTGAGAAAAACCTCCCTTAATTATTGCGGGTATATTGAAGGTCGGGATATTTTTGCCGGAGCGGTTGACGTAGTCGTTTGCGATGGTTTTGTTGGAAATATTGTACTTAAACTATCCGAAGGATTGGCTGACGCTGCCAGCAAAATGCTGAAAAGAGAGATCGTCAAGAGTTGGGTCTCTAAAATCGGCTATCTGTTTGTGCGTGGCGCTTTTGGCCGCTTCAAGAAGATTGTTGACTATGCAGAATACGGCGGTGCTCCTCTTCTCGGCATAAATGGAGTTGGCATGATCTGTCATGGCGGTTCCAACGTAAAGGCGATCAAAAACGCAATTCGCTTTGCTCATGAATACGCAAAAGGCGGCGTCTCAGAGCACGTTGCAGAAAAATTATCAGAAAACGCTTTGGTCTCAATACAAACAGACAACCTGCCTCCCACTTCTGTAGAGTAATGGAGATTCAATCGTGAATGTTAGAATTACCGGAACCGGTTCTTCTTTACCCGGAAAAATTCTTACCAATGCTGATCTTGAACAGTTGGTTGATACCAGTGATGATTGGATTACGAGCAGGACGGGAATAAAAGAGCGTCGTATCGCTGCCGAAGGCGAATATACTTCCACTTTCGCCGCCGAAGCCGCCCGTCGTGCCATGGCAATGGCAGGTGTCCAGCCTGATGAAATAGATCTTATAATACTGAGTACTGTCACCCCTGATTTCCCTTTTCCTTCTACCGCTTGCATCGTTCAAGATATCCTTGGCGCTACCAATGCGACCGCCTTTGACCTTTCAGCAGCCTGCTCCGGATTTATTTACGGTTTATCGGTTGCAGAAAAATACCTTCGTTCCGGAGCCGCCCGAAAGATACTCGTTATAGGTTCCGAAACATTATCCCGTATCGTGGATTGGCAGGATCGCAACACCTGTGTTCTCTTCGGTGACGGTGCGGGTGCAGTTGTTCTTGAAGCCTCCGATGGTGGTCACTCGCTCCTTTCTACTCATACATTCAGTAACGGTTCCTTCTGGAATCTTCTCTATCAGCCCGGCAGTGGTAGCCGAAATCCGGCTTCAGATCCCCGCACGTTCGATAAGAAACTGTTGTATATCACTATGGAAGGGAATGATGTGTTCAAGCATGCGGTTCGTTCCATGGAGGAAGCTGCTGTCAAGGCTCTGGAAACCAACAGTTTATCTCCGGACGATATTTCACTGTTAATTCCTCATCAGGCTAACCGCCGCATAATAGATGCAACGGCAAAACGGCTTGGCGTCAGTTCTGATCGGATGTTTACCAATCTTGAGCTTTATGGCAATACCTCTTCAGCATCAATTCCGATTGCTCTTGATGAAGCAAACCTTCAGGGGAGACTTAAAGCCGGTGACAAAGCGTTACTGGTTGCTTTTGGAGGCGGCTTTACCTACGGTTCCGCTCTTATTGAGTGGTAGAAACGATATACTCCAACCAAATTAGATAAGGGTTTCGATATGTCAAAAACTGCTTTTATTTTTCCCGGTCAAGGTTCCCAGTACTCAGGTATGGGAAAGGAACTCGCAGAAACGTTTACTGTTGCGCGACGTGTTTTTGAGGAAGCTGATGATGCCATTGGTTTCAAACTGTCGGAACTCTGCTTTGCCGGCAGCAATGAGGATCTTAAGCTTACCGCCAACACTCAGCCTGCGATTCTGGCTGTGAGTATTGCGACATTGAGGGTTGTTGAAGAGGAAACAGGGCTGAAAGCCGATTATGTGGCCGGTCATTCACTGGGTGAGTTTTCTGCGCTGGTTTGTTCAGGGGCACTCTCGTTTTCTGATGCCATCAGAACGGTGCGCGCCCGTGGAACGTTTATGCAGGATGCGGTGCCGGTCGGTACCGGAACGATGGCAGCTATGCTCAGTATAGAGAGCGAGCTGCTTGAGGAAATTTGTCGTGAAGCTGCCGAAGGCGAAGTGGTTTCGCCTGCCAATTATAATTCGCCTGGTCAGATTGTCATTGCCGGGTCGGTCGGCGCTGTTGGCCGCGCTATTGAAATTGCCAAGGCTCGCGGTTTTAGAAAGGCCATGTTGCTGCCGGTCAGTGCCCCCTTCCATTGTGCATTGATGAAGCCGGCTGCTGATCGCCTTGAAGCGGTATTGAACGCTGTCACGATACACGAGATGAGCATGCCGGTCGTTGCAAATGTGGATGCTGCTCCGAACAGCGATAAGGAACGGGTGAAGCCGCTGTTGGTTGCCCAGGTCTGTTCTCCGGTATTATGGGAGCAATTAGTTGCCAATCTGGCGGCTTTGGGAGTCAACAGGTTTATCGAGGTTGGTCCTGGCAAGGTTTTGTCCGGTTTGGTAAAACGCATTGCCAAAGAGACGACCACTTCCAACGTCGAGGATGTTGCTTCGTTAAAGATGCTGATGTCTTGATGGCAACTGTTTTGACGGTAACTTTATTTTCAAAGGGGAATCACCATGCTCGACATTAATGAAATAATGAAAATTCTCCCACATCGTTTTCCATTTTTAATGGTCGATAGAATCCTTGAAATTGAGGTTGGAAAGAGCATTGTCGGTATTAAAAATGTCAGCATTAATGAGCCATTTTTCCCAGGGCATTTTCCGGGACATCCGGTTATGCCGGGTGTTCTGGTTATCGAGGCGATGGCCCAGATAGCTGCTATTCTGGCCTATTCTTCCGATGAAAGTATCCGTTCGAAGGTCACATATTTTACCGGCATTGACAATGCGCGTTTCCGCAAGCCGGTCATGCCGGGAGATCAGCTTCGTTTTGAAGTTCTGGTGACCGGATGCAAACGCGGCATCTGGATGTTTCAAGCCAAAGCCTTCGTTGATGGAAAACTGGTCACAGAGGCTGATTTGAAGGCTACATTTGCTGACAAGGCGAGTTAGCGAGTCGTTATAAATCTTTTTTACGAAAGGGGTTAATCATGCCTAAGGATAAAGTTGCGGTAATTACGGGGGCATCACGCGGAATCGGCAGAAGTATTGCGCTGGCTCTGGCAGCCCAGGGCGCCACAATCGTGGCTGTAGATATGGATCAGGCATCTACCGATGCGGTGGTGGCCGAGTTGCAGGCAGCCGGAGGCAAGGCGCTGGCTGTGGTCGGCAACGTAACCGTGTCTGCAGACGTTGAACACATGATCGATGCGGCTACTGAGGCTTTCGGGCGTGTGGATATTCTGGTCAACAACGCCGGCATTACCCGTGATGGCTTGTTGATGCGCATGAAGGATGAAGATTGGGATGCCGTCCTTAGCGTCAATCTCAAAGGAGCATTTCTCTGTACCCGTGCAGTCTTTAAAGTTATGAGCAAGCAGCGCTATGGTCGCATTATCAACATTGCTTCTGTTGTCGGTCAGATGGGCAATGCCGGGCAAGCCAATTACTGTGCAAGTAAAGCTGGCCTGATCGGACTTACCAAGTCGAATGCCCGGGAGATGGCAAAACGGAGTATCACTGTCAATGCCGTTGCACCCGGTTTTATCGCGACCGCAATGACGGATGCACTCTCTGATAAGGTTCGTGCAGAGTTGACTGCCCAGATACCTCTTGAGCGTCTGGGAAGTTCTGACGATATTGCCAATGCGGTTGTTTTTCTGGCTTCAGAATCATCCGGATACATCACCGGTCATGTTTTATCGGTCAACGGCGGCATGTACATGTAACATCGTGCCGTATACCGTTTATCGGGCGATTATCGCCAATTACCGGTAAAATATCGATTGACATTTAAAGATTTCATGCTTAATAAATCACAAGCTTTATACACGAAACCTGCAAAGGTTTAAAATCACACGGAGGTGAAAAATGTCTGATATCGCAAAGCGGGTTAAAGAAATTGTAGCAGAGCAGCTTGGAGTTGAAGAGTCACAAGTTTTGACAGAATCTTCTTTCATGGACGATCTTGGTGCCGATTCTCTTGACACTGTTGAACTGGTTATGGCACTCGAAGAAGAATTCGACATCGAAATTCCTGATGAAGATGCTGAAAAAATCCAGACGGTGAATGACGCCATCGAATACATCACCGAGCACAGTTGAAATTTGTAACGGGGGAGGGGCGTCAGGCCCCTCTCTTTTATTTTGTCATAACCGAAGCCACCGTTATATGGAGTAAATAATATGAGAAGAGTTGTCGTTACCGGAGTTGGAGCTGTTTCACCACTTGGATGTGGAAATATCAAAAACTGGGATGCGCTTACCTCAGGAAAATCCGGCATCGGCTTGATCACCCGTTTTGATGCGAGCGATATGCCGGTTAAAATTGCCGGTGAGGTCCCTGATTTTATTGCGGAAGAGCATATTGACAAAAAAGAGATCAAAAAAATGGATCTTTTTATCCAGTATGCTTTGGCTGCAGCTCATTATGCTATGGAAGACTCCGGACTTGTCATCAACGAAAAAAATGCTGAACGGGTCGGGGTCCTTGTTGGAGCCGGTCTCGGTGGCTTGCCGACTATAGAAAAATATCATACGATTCTGGCCGAAAGCGGCCCGAAAAAAATATCTCCGTTCTTTATTCCCATGCTGATTATTAACCTTGCTCCCGGTCATATTTCCATTAAATATGGAGCCAAGGGACCAAATGTTTCTTCTGTTTCTGCATGTGCCACCAGCACCCATTCCATCGGTGACGCCTATCACATCATCAAGCGCGGCGATGCCGATGCCATGATCGCCGGCGGAACCGAGTCGGTCGTCACGCCGCTTGGGATTGGCGGTTTTGCTGCCATGAAAGCCTTATCCGAAAGAAATGACGATCCGACAACTGCATCTCGTCCGTTTGACAAAAATCGCGATGGTTTTGTCATGGGTGAAGGTGCCGGGATTATTATTCTTGAGGAGTATGAAAGTGCAAAAGCACGGGGAGCCAAGATTTATGCCGAGATCGTTGGGTATGGCTTGACCGGTGACGCGTATCACCTGACCGCCCCTGCACCGGGTGGCGAAGGCGGAGCGCGGGCAATGAAGATGGCTCTCAAGAACGCCGGCGTTGCTCCCGAGCAGGTTTCCTACATCAATGCGCATGGCACATCAACTCCAATTGGCGATGTGTACGAAACCATGGCGATCAAGAGTATTTTTGGCGACCACGCCAGGAAAATGATGGTTTCCTCCACCAAATCCATGACTGGGCACCTTCTCGGTGCTGCCGGGGGCGTTGAAGCGGTGTATACCCTTATGGCGATGGATAAGGGCGTTGTGCCACCGACAATCAATTGCACCGAACCTGATCCGGAATGTGATCTTGACTATGTTCCTCATACTGCCCGCGAAGCAAAACTTGAATATACCATGAGTAATAATTTTGGCTTTGGCGGCACAAATGCGACGCTTCTCTTTAAAAAGCTGTAGGCGGGGACGGAATACATGATTATTATCGGAAGCGACCATGGTGGATTAACGCTCAAAACAGCTCTTGACAGTTATCTGAAGCGCAGAGGGTTTGATGTGACCGATGCAGGAACTAACGGTGACGCGTCGGTAGACTATCCTGACTTTGGCCAGAAAGTTGCTGAAACGGTTATTGCTGGTGAAGCGGATCTTGGGATTCTGATTTGCGGTACCGGAATCGGGATGTCAATTGCTGCCAACAAGATTCCCGGAATTCGCGCTGCCCTGGTTACGGATGTCTTTATGGCCCGCATGGCAAAAGAACATAATAATGCTAATGTGCTGGTTCTTGGCGGCCGCGTTCTTGACGAAGCGAAAGCCTGTGATCTCGTTGGTGCCTGGCTCGACGCAACTTTCGAGGGGGGGCGCCACCAGTTGCGACTCGATAAGATTACCGCTCTTGAAAAGAAATATTCATAGAAAATACACTATGTAGCGGTAATCTACGCAATGTCCTCTCTGTCAAGCTGAAGGAAATATACATTTTTTACCGGTAACACGGGACCTGCTATGGCATGTGTCCCGTTTCTTGTTTACAACTTATCATTTTATAAAAGAATTTTCACAAGGAGAAACCATGTCTGTCCTTTCCCAATTTGATCCTCAAGTTGCTGAAGCCATTCGACACGAAACGGAACGTCAGGAGTATAACCTGGAGCTTATTGCATCTGAAAACTTCGTTTCGGAAGCGGTTATGGAAGCACAAGGTTCGATAATGACCAACAAGTATGCTGAGGGATATCCTGGAAAGCGCTATTATGGCGGATGTGAGCATGTAGATGTCGTTGAGCAGCTTGCTATCGATCGAGCTAAGGAACTGTTTGGCGCTGAACATGCGAATGTACAGCCGCATTCAGGATCTCAGGCAAACATGGCGGTTTACTACGCAGCGTGCAAGCCGGGCGATACGGTTCTCGGTATGAATCTCTCCCACGGCGGGCACCTCACCCATGGCAGTCCGGTTAATTTTTCAGGCCGTTTCTTTAATATCGTGCCCTATGGAGTTTCTCCTGAGACCGAAACAATTGATTATTCAGAAGTTGAGCGTCTTGCAGTGGAGCATAAGCCAAAAATGATTGTAGTTGGTGCGAGCGCTTATCCTCGAACCCTCGATTTTTCGGCATTTCGGGCAATAGCCGATAAAGTAGGCGCTTTGGTCATGGTTGATATGGCGCATATTGCCGGTCTGGTTGCTGCCGGTGTTCATCCGAGTCCGATTCCGTATGCCGAGTTTGTCACTACAACAACGCATAAAACGTTGCGAGGTCCTCGTGGTGGCATGATCCTGTGTCGGGAAGAGTTTGCCAAAACGGTAAATTCGCAAATCTTTCCCGGAATTCAGGGTGGGCCGCTCATGCATGTCATCGCAGCCAAAGCGGTTGCGTTCAAAGAAGCGCTACAGCCCGAATTTGCGGTATATCAGCAGCAGATTGTCAAGAATGCCAAGGCCCTTTCAGAAGCGCTGGTGAAGCGCGGTTTCAAACTGACAAGCGGCGGTACCGACAACCATCTTATGCTGGTTAACTTCTCCGGCACCGAAATAACCGGGAAGGCCGCAGAGCAGGCACTGGACAAAGCCGGCATTACGGTTAACAAAAATACCGTGCCGTTTGAGACCCGTTCGCCGTTTGTTACGTCCGGTATCCGGATCGGTACGCCCGCCTGTACATCACACGGGCTTAAAGAGGCCGACATGGATCAGGTCGCCGGCTATGTTGCCGACGCTGTGGCGCATATCGGTGATGACGAGAAGCTGGAAGCGATAAAATGTCAGGTTAACACCATGATGAAAAGATTCCCGCTTTACGCCAACAGGCTGGCCTAATCGTTATGAGTTAATGTTGTAAAAAGACCCACTGGACAGGTTCTGGCGGGTCTTTTTTATATGTGCGATATTTCTAAGGAATTACAAAATGCCCGATTCAAAAGTCATAACGACCGAACAATTACGACAATGGGACAAACGCCACGTCTGGCACCCGTTTACCCAGATGCAGGAATGGGAACGTGACGAGCAGATCATAATCGTGATGGGGGAAGGGTGCTGGCTGATTGATACGGACGGCAACCGCTATCTCGACGGCGTAGCCTCCATGTGGACGAACGTTCACGGTCACTGTCGCAAAGAATTGAACGACGCGCTGAAGGAACAGGTAGATCGCCTTGAACATTCGACACTGTTGGGGCTTGCCAGTGAACAGAGCATCATTCTTGCGGCGCGACTGGCTGAAATAACGCCTGTTGGGCTGGACCGTTTTTTTTATTCGGATAACGGCTCAACCGCTATGGAAGTTGCGGTTAAAATGGCCTATCAATATCAGGTTCATTCCGGAAGACCGGAACGGAGCAGATTCATAACATTCAGGCATGCCTATCATGGAGATACACTCGGCGCCGTCAGTGTCGGCGGGATCGATATTTATCATTCGACCTTCAAGCCGCTCATGTTTGACACATTACAGGTTCCGGCACCGTACTGCTACCGTTGTGAGCTGGGGTGCAGCAGGTCTTCTTGCAATATGGAGTGTATCAACTCTTTGGAAGAGCTGATGGTGAACAACACCGGTTTTGTTGCCGGGCTTGTAATTGAACCGCTCGTTCAGGGTGCCGGAGGGATGATTGTTCAGCCTGCCGGATTCCTGAAACGGGTGAGAGAACTGTGCGACCGTTTTGATATTCTGATGATTACGGATGAAGTTGCCACCGGTTTCGGCAGGACCGGCACAATGTTTGCCTGTCAGCAGGAGGGCGTGGTGCCCGATATTATGGCAATTTCCAAGGGAATAGCCGCAGGTTACCTGCCCTTGGCGGCAACGGTGACCGGCAATAAGGTTTACTCGGCATTTTTAGGTTCCTATTCGGAGTTGAAAACTTTTTTTCATGGTCATACGTTTACCGGGAATCCGTTGGCCTGTGCCGTTGCCTTGAAAAGTCTGCAACTTTTCAAACAAGACAATCTGCTGGCAAAGCTACAGCCAAAAATAGCATGGCTTGAACGGCGACTTGACGGTTTTAAATCACTGGCGCATGTTGGCGATGTCCGCCAGAGCGGTTTGGCTGCAGGGATCGAGCTAGTTGAAAATAAGGAAACCGGCGAACCGTACCCGTGGGAACAGAAAATCGGCATCAGGGTTTGTCTGGAAGCTCGTAAACGGGGGGTATTCTCCCGTCCTTTGGGTAATACCATTGTCATTTTTCCGCCACTGGTTATATCAAACAACGAGCTGGATATACTTATGGATGTCCTGTATGAATCAATACGAGTTGTCACAGAATGATTGATGGTTTGAGGTTCTGATGGATGATGTGATAAAAATCCTCGTAATTGATGATGACGACTCCGGCCGCGAAGCTCTCTCCATGTTGCTGCGCTCGGTCGGATATGAGGTTACGTCTGCTGCAACCGGTGAAATTGCTTTGGATCTGATTGACCACGAACAGTTTCAGGTCATAGTGTCTGATCTGTTTCTTCCCGACAAAAGCGGGCTGGATATTTTGCAGGAGGTACAAAAAATATCTCCCGCTACCGAGGTTATTGTCGTAACAGGCCATGCGTCAGCTCAGACCGCTGTGCGCGCCATGAAAGAGGGGGCTTTCGATTATATAACAAAGCCGATTGATTTTGATGAGCTTAAAATTGTTGTTTCAAAGGCTCTGGAAAAACAGAAGCTGCTATCTGAAAATATCTATCTTCGCAGGCAACTTCAGGGGCGTTTTGAGTTTAATAATATTATCGGCAGTTCCCCGGCAATGACCCTTGTGTTTGAACGCATGACCCGAATTGTAAAAACGGATTCCACCGTTCTTATCAGCGGTGAATCGGGGACCGGTAAAGAGCTTGTTGCCCGAGCGCTGCACTATAATGGAGTTCGTAAAGAGCGCCCTTTTATTGCGGTAAACTGTAGCGCCATTCCGGAGCTGCTTCTGGAAAGCGAGTTGTTTGGTCATGTCCGTGGTGCATTTACCGGGGCGATCAAGGATAAACCGGGTAAATTCGAGGCCGCCAATCACGGCACAATTTTTCTCGATGAAATTGGTACCTTGCCTCTTCACTTGCAGGCAAAATTGCTGCGGGTACTGCAAGAGCATGAGGTGGAGAGAGTTGGCTCCAATAAACCGGTGAAACTCCATGTCAGAGTCATTTCTGCAACAAACTCAGATCTTGAAGAAATGGTGAAACGGGGAGTGTTTCGGGAAGATCTGTACTATAGACTAAACGTAATTCCTCTTCATCTTCCGCCCCTGCGTGAACGGCAACAGGACATCATGTACCTGACGGCGTTTTTTCTGGAGAAGCAGTGCCGTCTGATGGGGCGTCAACCATGCACTATCAGCAAACAGGCGCTTGAGGCATTGGAAAGGTATTCCTGGCCAGGCAATGTGCGTGAACTTGAGAATCTTATCGAGAGAATGATAGCTTTGACGGATGCGAATGTCATAACACTTGATGATGTGCCGGTTAAAATATTGGGAGAACAATTGGATGGTGAAACATTTTGTGTCAAAATGCAGAGCGGTGGCATCGATTTGGTTGCAACAATCTCGGAAATAGAGCACTCTCTGATTTTTCAGGCTTTGGAAGCTGCCGGTGGAATAAAAGCCAGGGCAGCTGCTCTATTGGGAATTAATCGGACAACACTGGTTGAAAAAATAAGAAGACTGAAAATAGAAGAATGACAAGGACCGGGAAGTGATAATTCCGGAATAATTGCGGGCAGGAAATATGCGTAATACCCCCTTGGTGTGCACTTTTTTAATGATACTCTGGATACTGATCTTTCCTTTGTATGGTCATTCCGCGCCAAAAAATATAAAAAAATATACTGGTATGGAATCCGAGGACCGCGGTCTGGTCATTGCCGAAAAAAGACACGAGAATCTAAGGCGGGTTGCCTTGGTCATAGGCAACAGCAGTTACAGGGCCACTCCATTGGATAATCCAACCAATGATTCCCGCATTATGGCCGCTGCCCTTCGTCGTCTCGGTTTTGAGGTCGAGGAGGTGACCAACCTTGGCTACTCGGAGATGACGAAGTGTATTGAAAATTTCGGCAATAAGTTGATGGGTGGCGGAATCGGCTTGTTTTATTATGCCGGGCACGGCATGCAGGTTAACGGAGTAAACTATCTTATTCCGGTGGATGCCCAGATTGAGTATGAGAATGAGGTGCGTCTCAAGGCAGTGGACGTCGGGATGGTGCTTGCCAGAATGGAACAGGCACGAAGCGAGGTTAACATTGTTATTCTTGATGCCTGCCGCGACAATCCGTTTATTCGCTCCTTTCGCACAACCAGGCTGGGTTTGGCTAGTATGGAAGTGCCGAATGACACGCTCGTTGCCTATGCGACAGCTCCAGGCAGGACGGCCGACGATGGTGATGGCAGGAACAGTATTTATACGGCCGAGTTGGTCAGACTGCTGGAAATACCCGGCATTACCCTTGATCAGATATTTGATCGTACTCTAGCGGCTGTGCAGGAGAAGTCGAAGTATAAACAGAATCCTTTGATCGTATCAAACGTGGAAGGAGAATTCTATTTTATCCAGCCACCCAAAGTAATCAATACTGAGCCTGCCAAGCCTGTTAAAGCCAAGCCTTTGTCGGCTGTGGCGATATCGGGGCAATCTCATTTTCAGGAGCCCAACACCGGCATGGAATTTGTGCGTGTTCCTGGCGGCTGTTTTCAGATGGGTGATGTTTTTGGTGGGGGCGAAAATGATGAAAAACCGGTTCATGAGGTCTGCGTCAGCGACTATTTTATCGGTAAATATGAAGTTACCCGGGAACAGTGGCAAAAGGTAATGAACACCATTCTTCCAAACAACAGCAGCAGTTGCGATGTTTGCCCGGTAGAGGAGGTTAGCTGGAACGAAGCACAGGAATTTATCGGTCGGCTCAATAGCCTGGCAGGGGTCATGTTTCGACTTCCTACCGAGTCTGAATGGGAGTATGCCGCTCGAAGCGGCGGCAAAAGAGAAAAATTCAGCGGCGGTGACAATGGGGACGCTGTCGCCTGGTTCAACGGCAACAGCCTGTCAAAGACTCATTCTGTTGGGCAGAAACAGGCGAATGGTCTTGACATCTATGATATGAGTGGCAATGTATGGGAGTGGGTGAACGACTGGTACGAAAAAGAGTACTATGGCAAGAGTTCTCTGAACAATCCGGAAGGTCCTTCAAGCGGCACCTACCGTGTCCTTCGCGGGGGCAGCTGGAGCAGTGCCAAAAAGTTTGTACGGACGTCTTATCGTTTCAGAATTTCTCCAGATGATCGGAGTATTAACCTTGGTTTCCGTCTTGCTCTTCCTTTATCGCGGATTATAATTAAAGAATAGATAAAATATTATATATAAAATGCAATATATTTACCTACCATTATGGAGGCTTCGCAATGAAACAACTTTTTGTGTTACTTGCTTTGACCTGCTTAATGCCTACAACTCTCCATGCCGGGCAGTCAATTATTACCGAGAGTGAGGGTTTTGCCTGTATGGGCGAGGGCTCGCTGCCAAATGATACCGAAGTGGCAGCACTGACTGATGCCAAGAGCAAAGCTGTCAAAGCTGTTGTTTCCTACATACAGTCTGGACTTGGATTAAAGAACACTATGCTGGTGGGCGACCTTCTTACCGCTTATAACAATGCACAGGTTAAGGTGCTTCAGGAGCTGATGGATGAGTGGTATAAGGGGCAGGGTTCCAGTAACTGCTATCGGGTGAAGCTGAAGGTCGAAGTTGTTCCGGATGAGAAGGTGATTGTTAGGAAAAATTTGAATAGGGATCTGTTGGAAAACGATCCGTCCTGCCCGCTTGCAATAAAGATATGGATGAACAAGAATGTGTACATCCAGGGTGATCGCATGAGAATATTCATAAAGGCAAACAAGCCTTTTTATGCAAATGTGGTCTACAAACAAGCTGATAGTTCTTTACTACAGCTCTTGCCAAACAGTGTGAGAGAAGAAAGTTTTTTTAAAGGCGGAGTCGTATACGAAATACCTTCCCGCGATGATCGATACAATCTGGAAGTATCAACGCCTTTTGGTTTTGAAAATGTTACTGTCTATGCGAGCACATCACCTTTGGGATCTCTTGACATAAAGCCTGCCGGAGATTTCTTTTCAATAGCAAGCGACCGGTCGGACATTTCTCACGCAACCCGTTGCGTTCCGTTTGTCAAGAAAGAACCCGGAAAAATGGTGGCAGAATTTGCTGAGGCTTCAGTAAGTACCATTACCAGAGCTTTAGCAAACAGATAGTTATTTGCCCCGATGGTTGGAACATAAAACAAAAAAAAGGTGCCTTTTCAGGCACCTTTTTTTTGTTTTATGGCGGGGTTGACGGGGCTCGAACCCGCGACTTCCAGCGTGACAGGCTGGCACTCTAACCAACTGAGCTACAACCCCAAATCAAGTAGTCAGTTTAACTTCGCACTTATGCCACAGAATCCGCCTTATTGTCAAGCACTACGTTTGAGAAAATGGAATAGTTTACGCGCATTCAGAATATCCGCAGACGTGGCAGACGGAACAACCACCCTCATGTTCCACGATACCGCCACACTCCGGGCATGCTCCACGTTCGTGACGGACAGTCTCGCTGTCGATATCAAAACCGTTGTCAATAAGATGGTTCTGGATTGCTTTTGCAACTGCATCGGCGCAGGAAAGAACGCGATTGTCACCGAATCCTGACGGGCAGTGACAGGAAATTCCCTGAAGCTGCTTCACAACCTGGCGCGCCTGAATTCCGCTCCGCCAGGCGAGTGATACCATGCGGCCGATAGCTTCACTCTGTGAGGCGGCGCATCCACCGGCCTTGCCCATCGTTGTGAAGAGCTCAAACAAGCCGTTTTTATCTTCATTGATTGTGATATAGAGCGGACCACAGCCGGTCTGCATCTGATGAGTGGCTCCTTTAAGCGCTTTCGGGCGCTCCCGCTTGACCGCTTTTTTCTCATCTTCTACCGGAGTGGCGGCAACGGACGCTGCCTGTTCTTCTTTTTTGCCGGTTGTAAGCACCTGTTCGTCTCTGGAACCGTCCCGGTAAATAGTGACCCCTTTGCAGCCGGTTTCGTAGGCAAGCATGTACACTTTTTCAACATCCTCAATAGTGGCGGTGTTAGAAAAGTTTACCGTTTTCGAAACGGCATTGTCAGTGTAGAGCTGGAAGGCTGACTGCATCTGAATATGGTATTCAGGAGTTATTTCGTGGGAAGTAACAAACACGTTACGGATATCGACAGGAATTTCAGGAATATCCTGAACGCTGCCATGCTCGGCAATCTTCTGCATGAGGGATTCCGAATAGAAGCCGCGCTCCTTGGCAATCCTCTCGAATATCGGGTTGACTTCAATCAGAACATTCTTGTCCATGACAGTGCGGACGTAGGAAACGGCGAAGAGCGGTTCAACGCCGGAGGATGAGTTGGCAATGATGGAGATCGTCCCGGTCGGAGCGATAGTTGTGACCGTTGCATTTCGTTGTGGGGCGGCACCTTTCTTGTCAAAAATTGAGCCTTTGAAGTTGGGAAACGATCCCCGCTTTTTGCCCAGTTCCTGAGAAGCCTGATGTCCTTCGTCATTGATGTATTTCATCACTTTTTTACCGAGCTTGACCGCTTCGTCGGAACAGTAGGGGATTCCCAGAAGGATCAGCATGTCGGCCCAACCCATGACGCCAAGACCAATTTTGCGATTGGCGTGAGTCATGTCGTGAATCTGCTGTAGCGGATAGTTGTTGGCTTCGATAACATTATCAAGGAAGTGAACGGCGTTGTGGATGACCTCCTTAAGTCTTTTCCAGTCAACCGTGCCGTCTTTGATAAACGTGCCTAGATTGATAGAGCCGAGATTGCACGATTCATACGGCAGGAGAGGCTGTTCGCCGCAGGGGTTGGTTGATTCGATTTCGCCGACCAGTGGAGTCGGGTTATCGCGATTGAGGCGGTCAAGGAAGACAATTCCCGGTTCGCCATTTTCCCAGGCTTGTTTAACGATACGCTGGAATACCTTGCGGGCGTTCAAGCTGCCGCAGACCTTTTTGTCGCGGGGGTTGACAAGATTATATTCTTCATCCCGCTCGACCGCCTCCATGAATTTTTCGGTAAGTCCGACTGAGATATTGAAATTGTTAAACTGCTTCTGGTCGGCCTTGCACATGATGAAATCCATGACGCTCGGATGATCGACCCGTAAAATAGCCATGTTTGCACCGCGTCTCGTACCGCCCTGTTTTATGGTTTCAGTGGCGACATCAAACACGCGCATAAATGAAAGAGGGCCGCTCGATATGCCGGTGGTGGTGCTGACGACATCGTTGGCTGGTCTGAGCCGGGAAAACGAAAAGCCGGTGCCGCCGCCCGATTTGTGAATCAGTGCGGTGTATTTAACGGCGTCAAAGATCTCTTCCATAGAGTCGCCGACCGGCAGGACAAAGCATGCCGAAAGCTGGCCGAGGGGACGTCCGGCGTTCATCAGGGTCGGCGAATTGGGGAGGAAATCAAAGTTGGTCATCATACGATAAAAAGTGTCCGACAGGGCTGATACGTCGGCTTTTTTATCAAATTTCTTATCGGCAGCCGCTATGGTATCTGCGACACGTCGAAACATGTCCGACGGCGTCTCAAGAACCTTTCCGGTTTCATCTCTGCGCAGGTAGCGTTTTTCCAGTACGGTGGCGGCATTTTTTGTCAATCCGGGGATGGCGTCAGACACGGAACTTTTTTTCATAACGAAACTCCTTGTAATTATGAGTAAAATAACAATTTTAATAAACGTATTATTACGTGGCAAAAGCCAATTGAAATACTATATTTTGTGGCAGGTGCTGAAATAAACCACAACATGTATGTGCTGTCAACAATTTTATGATATAAAAATATAACACCCTGAAAGGACTTGAAAAGTTAAAAGCCGGTGCGTTGATTAGATTTTAACTAATTAAAATATAACATTGAATTTACAGTTTAGCTGAATCATGATAATGGTTTTGCATTATTTGCAAGGAGTTACCGAGTGAAAACGCTTTTCACAGTCTATATCATTTTCTTTATTGCGAATATCTCCCTGGCTGCCGAACAGGCTGCATGGGTATATGACGGAGCAGTGCTGACCGAAGATGTGACGTGGCGTGGTTCGGTACTGGTAAAGAAGTTCGTGGTAATTGCTCCTCAGGCAACCCTGCGTATCGAACCTGGCACGGTGGTCCGTTTTGCCGCAACTGCCGCCGGCCAGTTGCCGAATATGGTAGTTCAGGGGCGCATCCATGCCGCAGGAACATCCGAGCGACCAATCCTGTTGACAACCGAGCAGTCAGGATCGGTACGCGGGACTTGGGGGGGGGTTGTTCTTCTCACGACTGAAAAGCGGAACCTGCTCGAACAGTGCCGCATTGAAAATGTAGATACCGGAATAGACCTCCGATTTTCTTCGATCACCCTGAAATCGGTTTCAATCACGCGGGCCCGGACTGCCTTGCTGTCAAATGACAGTGTAGTACAGATAACGGGATGTGATATTTCGGATTCAGAGGCTGCTGTCCGGATATATAACAGTGAATTTGAAGCCAAGGATATGTCGGTTTCTGCCTGTCAACAGGGATGTCTGCTGCGTAAATCTGCCGTTATACTGACTTCGTCGAAGATTACGAAGATTCGGAACACCGGGCTTGATGCCGATGAATGCCGGATCAGGATTACTGATGGAGATATTTCTGAAAATACCCTTGGAGCACGAATCCGGAAGAGTGAAGGGCAGATTTCTCAATCCCGGTTTCAGCGTAACGATAAGACCGCATTACATCTTATCGATTCACCAATTAAAGTTCAGCGGTGCCTGTTTGCCGAAAATAAACAGGAAGCACTTCGTACTGAAGATGGTCGAGTACTTCTCCAGAATAATATATTTACCTCAAATGACGGCTTTAACATTGTTAACACCGGGAGTGAGAATGTCAGCGCCCGACTGAACTGGTGGGGGACTACGGATAAATTGTTGATTGGACAAAAAATCCACGATTCATCGCGTGATAAAAATATCGGTGAGGTCCAGGTTTCCCCCTGGTTGAGAGAAGCTCCCCTGTTAGTGCTCCAACCCTGAAAGTAACCTTGTTAACTAAAGGAATAGATGAGTGTATCTCGATAACGCTGCTACTTCGTTTCCCAAACCTGAGAAAGTGTATGAAGCTGTTCTTCACGCCATGCGTGAAGTGGGAGCCTCACCCGGACGGGGCGGCTATCGCCGCTCTCTGGAGGCCAGCCGTATCCTGTTTCAGGCGCGTGAGACCGTTGCCGATTTTTTTTCCATTGCCGATTCTTCCCGGGTCATATTCACCCAGAATGCCACCGGAGCCCTCAATCTGGCATTGCAGGGAATTCTGACTGCCGGTGATCATGTAATCACTACATCAATGGAACACAATTCCATGATGCGGCCGCTCTACGCACTAAGAAACAAGGGTGTCGAGCTGTCAGTCGTGTCGGCAGGTCCTGACGGCATTGTCTCTGTTGATGATGTTCGTGATGCCGTACGGAAGAATACCCGAATGATTGCCGTAAGTCATGTCTCCAACGTGTGCGGGGCTATTCAGCCGATAATCCGGCTGGCGGAACTCTGCCGGAGCGTCGGAGCGCTTTTTCTGGTTGATGCGGCGCAGTCCGCCGGGCACTTACCTGTCGATATCAAAAACAGTGGAATCGATCTTTTGGCGGTTCCCGGCCATAAAGGGCTGCTGGGACCGGGTGGAACCGGGTTTCTGTATGCGGCGCCGCATGTACCGCTCAAACCGGTTGTTCAGGGGGGCACCGGTACAAACTCAACTTCCGAGGAGCAGCCACTGGTCATGCCGGACGGTTTTGAAGCCGGAACCCATAATCTGCTCGGTATCGCAGGATTGCAGGCCGGTATAGAATTTATATGTGAGCGGGGGCTTTCAACCATTCATCAGCACGAACAGGCTCTGCTCATTCAGGCGGAACAGGCACTGAGAATTATTCCCGCTGTGACCGTCTACGGCCCGTCGGATCCGTCACACCGCTGCTCAGCGCTCTCTTTTACCGTGTGCGGTGTTGATTCGGCGCTGCTGGCTGCGGAGCTTGACCATTCTTTCGATATTGCCGTGCGCGCCGGCCTGCATTGTGCCCCGCTTGCTCACCGAACGCTTGGGACACAGCCCGGTGGTACGGTGCGTTTAAGCCCCGGCTGGTCAACGACCAGCGAAGAGATTGCTTTCTTTTCTGATGCCGTTGTACAATGTATCGGCAAAATCCGGGACTCTGCATAGCCTTACTTTTGACATATTGTGTTCAACTCCGGCACTCTGCCGTTATCTCGTACTCTCAGAAAGGAACCCATGAAGAACTTCATTCTCGATACCAACGTATTACTCCACGATCCTCAATCGGTTTTCAAATTTCAGGACAACAACATCATTATTCCGATCACCGTCATAGAAGAGGTTGATCGCTTCAAAAAAGATATGAATGAAACTGGGCGAAATGCCCGTATGGTTTCGCGGATTCTGGACGCGATGCGTGAAAAGGGATCACTGGCGTCGGGTGTCACCACGCCTGGTGGAGGGACATTACGGGTTGAAATGTTTGCGGAAAAATATTTCAAGAATCTGCCCGTTGATTTGCGGGTGGACAATGGCGATAACCGAATAATTGCCGTTGCTCAGGATATTCATGACCGTTTCCCTGACTCGGTCACCATATTTGTCACAAAAGACTCCAATCTGCGCATCAAGGCTGATGCCATTGGATTGATTGCCGAAGATTACGAGTCTGATAAGGTTGATATCCAGGATTTATACTCCGGAACCAGAACCATCGAGGTTTCCGCAGAAGCGGTTGACCGGTTTTATGGTCAGGGATGGCTTGAAGCTCCGGTTGAAATGACTCCTAACGAGTTTTTGACCATTGTAGATAGCAGCAACCCGAACCATTCGGCTATCTGCCGTAATGATCCCGCCAACGCACGAATTGTCCCTGTCCGCAAAGTGCCCAAGGAGGGGATCTGGAGCCTGTTTCCCCGCAACAGGGAACAGTCGTTTGCGCTTGATGTTCTGATGGATGACTCTGTAAAGCTGGTGACGCTGGTAGGTAAGGCCGGAACCGGTAAAACGCTGCTGGCGATTGCCGCCGGCCTTCATAAGACTGCCGAGGAAAACGTCTACAACCGACTGCTGGTTTCACGTCCGGTATTTCCGATGGGCAAAGACCTTGGTTTCCTGCCGGGGGATATCGAAGAAAAGTTGACTCCCTGGATGCAGCCGATCTTCGACAATGTCGAATTGCTGATTTCCGGACATGAGTCCGAAAAACGTCACAGCAAGGGATACAAGGAGCTGATGGCTATGGGGCTTCTCGATATCGAGCCGCTGACCTATATCCGTGGTCGTTCGATTCCGAATCAATATCTGATCGTCGATGAAGCCCAGAACCTGACGCCGCATGAAATCAAGACGATTGTAACCAGGGTAGGTGAGGGGACCAAAATCATTCTGACCGGCGACCCGTACCAGATCGATAACCCGTACGTTGATTCTTCCAGCAACGGTCTTACCTACCTTGTTGAAAAATTCAAAGGGCAGCGGATTGCCGCACACGTAACGCTGACCAAAGGTGAGCGCTCCGAGCTGGCCGAACTGGCAGCAAATCTACTTTAGGTTGTTATTGAATGCTCCTTCTTTCCATTGAAACATCCTGTGATGAAACGGCCGCCGCAGTTGTACAGGGCGGCCGTACCATACTCTCTTCCGTTATTTCCTCCCAGATTGCCATCCATGCAGCATACGGCGGTGTAGTTCCGGAAATCGCTTCCCGAAAGCATCTGGAATCGATTGCGCCGGTTGTCAGCCAGGCGCTTCATGATGCCGGGATCGGTATAGATGCGCTTGAAGGGGTCGCGGTTACCCGTGGGCCCGGATTATCCGGGGCGCTTCTGGTCGGTTTTTCGGCAGCCAAGGCAATCGCAGTGGCGCGAAACATACCGTTTGTCGGCGTTCACCACATAGAAGGGCATCTGTTTGCACCATTTCTGGAACAACCGGTAGCGTTCCCTTTTCTGGCGCTGGTAGTCTCCGGGGGGCACACGCATCTGTACCATGTAGAGGGGTTTGGCCGTTATACGACGCTCGGCAGGACCATTGACGATGCTGCCGGAGAGGCCTATGACAAATCGGCCAAAATAATGGGTATGCCGTATCCCGGTGGGGCATTGATCGACCGGATGGCCCAAAGCGGTGATCCCGCTGCGATTCGTTTTCCGAGGCCGCTGCTGCATGACGGATCGCTCAACTTCAGTTTCAGCGGCCTGAAAACAGCGGTGCTGCAACACGTCATGAAAAATCCTGTTACCATTCCGGGGCAGGCCGCCAATGATCTGTGTGCCTCTTTTCAGGAGGCGGTCTGCCATGTTCTCGCGGCAAAAACGGAAGCAGCAATTCGCCAAACCGGAACATCTCGCCTGGTCGTCGCAGGAGGGGTCGCCTGTAACAGCGGCCTGCGCAACAGAATGACTACTCTCTGCACACAACTCGGCGTTGAACTGTCAATCCCGCACCCATCGTTGTGCGGCGATAATGCCGCAATGCTGGCGGTCCCGGGGGATTATTACCTGTCACATGGTTTTGTTTCACCGCAAACGCTGGATGTAACTGCAACCTGGAATATGGACACTATTAAGGAATCAATGACATGAGCGCCACCCGCCGACCCCTCAAATCACTTGGACAGAACTTTCTCGTAGACGGCAATATCATCGATAGAATCATTCAGACCGCCCATATCCAGCCTGATCAGCCGGTGCTTGAGATCGGACCGGGGCGGGGCGCCTTGACAGTGCATCTAGCCGAGCGGGCCGGGCGACTTGTACTGATAGAATTCGACCATGCGCTGGCCGCCTGGCATCAGGATCAGCAAAAGGAAAATCAGCGTGTCTCGGTCATTGACGGCGATGTGCTGAAAGTTGATCTTGAAGCGATCCTTTCCGAGACAGCTCAAAAATGGAATGTGGTTGCCAATCTTCCTTACAATATTTCGACCGAAGTTCTATTCCGTCTGTACGCTGTTCACCACAGGCTGGCCCGTATGACCCTGATGCTGCAAAAGGAGGTCGGTGACCGATTGGCCGCGCCCCCTGACTGTTCAGCTTATGGCGTGACCACCGTGCTTCTAGGCCTGTGGTTTGATATCAGGCGCGCTTTTGTCGTGCATCCCGGTTCTTTTCATCCCAGCCCGAAAGTCGATTCGGCGGTACTTACCTTTATCCCCCTTTCCGAAGCGCGAGCCGACGTTGGTAATGAGGATGTGTTCAGAAGCGTTGTGAAAAGCGCTTTTTCAATGCGCCGCAAAACGCTGATAAACTGCCTGAAATCGGCAGAATTCGCCAAACAGATTGATTGTGGTGAGCTGCTGGAAGCATGCGCTATTGACGGCCGCAGGCGGGGGGAAACACTTTCTCTGGAAGAGTTTGCGGTGCTGTCGCGGTGGGTGACGGAGAAGGTGGCTGCTTAATTTCTGTAAATTGATATAACTATATTCTTTTAGGTAATCCCCTACCTCTGGTGAGGGATTCTTGCTTCTGCGCTGTGACGTGTACGAAGTTGAGAATAAAACCTCTCCTCTCGCAATCGGTCGGTTCATTGCTTATACACACGTCTCAATTATAAGAACTACTTTATATACAATGTACCAATAAGAATTTTTTTGTTTCATAAATAATTATACAAGCTCTTCCTGATCGCTATTTAAGTTCATAATATTCCCATTAAAACAATATTATAATCCGAAAAAATATGCCTGATTAACAAAGCTGAGGCACTGTTTACACTCTTGCCAATTTTAATTAAACCGGACGTATCCTTCGAATGCAGTTGTATCAGACGGCGTCATCGGCATTGGTAGCATGCAGATTCCATCAGATTATACTCAATCGTCAAGTCAAAGTAATAGCCGATAACAGCATTATGCCCGGATCGTTGAAGACTGGCTGTGTCAGCAAAAATATATATTAGAAAGAATGTTGGTGAATTAAAACAATCACCGTCTTCAGGAAGGGGTGGGAATACACTTGTATGTTGCTAATACTTGTAATGAATATATCATAAATATATATTATTGACATTAGAGTGAAAACATTGTTATATATGAATAACTGTAGAATTATAATTATATGCAAATGTTTAGTTGTTAATTAAATAAGTTCACTGTAAAATTGGTCTCGATGTCATGAAAAACACATTATCATGGCCATGTTCAATAAACGTGTCATCGATTTTACACAAACAGTTTAAAGGTGGGCGACATTATGGAAGAGGTTCTAAAGCAGGTTAATGGTGTAGCCGGATTTGTTGGAGGGCTTGTTTGCGATAATCAAGGGAATTTGATGGCCCATGATTTTCCGCCAATTTTTGATGTGAGCATGATTCAAGCCGTAGTAGCATCTCTGTCCGATAATATAGCAGGTCTGGAGGAGATGACTGGCGGTGTTACGATGATTGATTTTCGCTACGAGAACGGACGTGTTCTGGTAAGGCCCGTCAAGGGCGGCTGTCTGGTGTTGCTGTGCGAAAGAACTATTAATCTCCAACTCCTGGCCATTTCACTGTATGTCGCAATAAAGAAACTGGAAAAACTATTTAATTCATGCAGTCCAACGTCATTAGATGCACCTGTAACAACATCTTCACTCGCTGCCCCGGTTTTAACGGTTGCTTCATCACGGCCTGTTGAGTCAGACAATACGTCCCGGACATTGAGAACAGTAGAAGTTCGTGACCTTATTGATAAAGGAAGTTTGTCGAAACAACTTCAAGGTATGCAAGTAGCCCTCGCTAAGAATCTTGGGCCGATTGCAAAAATAGTTTTCTTTGAGTGTGTGGAAAAATGGTTGCAAAGTAATCAACCTGACAAAGCTGCATTCCCGCAATTAATTGATATCGTACTCAAAGAGATTGATGACCCTAAAAAGGGAGCTGAATATAGACAAAGAGTTGCACATTTTTTATAGACATTCACAAATGTCCGGAAACGAAGAATGAGGTGCAAAATGAAGCCCAAAAATATGATTAAATTAGTTTATGTAAGTCTCCTGACAGTATTGCTGCTTTCACCCATAGCGCCGGTTTATGCCGAGACAGTACTTAAGGGAGTTGATAAGCAGGCTTTTGTTTTAGCGGGTCAGTGTCGCGATGAAGTTGTCAGTCGTTTTGAGCTTCTTCTGAAATCCGGGAAAATTTCAAGTGGTCAGTTGTTTGATACCTTCTACATTCCCATTCCAAATACTTTTCCACAGAAATACCAAACGCAATATGACAAATTACTTGACGCAAATATTCAGAGCCTGCTGGATGGTTTTCTAAAGAAAAATCAAAAATTTATATACTTTATCATAACCGATGTTAATGGGTACGCTCCGGTTCACAACAGCAAATTTACGCAACCTTTAACCGGGGTCAAAGAAATTGATGCTGTAAAGAACAGGACTAAAATAATATTTAATGACCGGGCAGGTTTGGCAGCAGCCAGAAATACCTCCCAGTACCTGCTACAGGAATATGCGCGAGATACCGGCGAGATGATTCACGACTTGTCGGTGCCGATCTATGCACGTGGCCAGCATTGGGGTTGTGTGCGAGTTGGTTTTTCAAAATGATGTTCCAAATCATGTTTAACAATTAATCGGAGTTTAAATCGCTGTCTTAAGGGGGATTTATGTTCAGAAAAATTAGCGTCAAAGTGGCGGTTTTTGTAAATATTGTTCTGTTTGTCGTTATTGCGTCTGGTGCTATTCTTCTGGTCAATAAACAGTACGCCAGCTTGGACAATAAATACAAGGAGCAGGGAAAATATGTCTCCGCTGTTGGGGCTAAGGCTATCGGCAGGATAATTGATGAGGCTATTGATAATGGAGTCTTTCCGGTAAAAGACGCCTTTGATACTGAATATTCAATAATTCCAAATTTTGACCCACCGAAATATCATACCAAATATGATTCATATCTGGATAAAGCTATATTGAATTTTCAGGATGAAATGCTGAAAAATACAAATATAATTTTTGCGATCGCCGTTGATAAGAATGGTTATCTTCCAACTCATAACTCTAAATTCCAGCAACCTATCACCGGTGACAAGGAAAAAGATAAAGTCGGCAACAGAACAAAAAGAATATTTAGCGATCCGGTTGGCCTTGCTGCTGCCAGGAATAGTCAGGAAGGTTTTGTCCAGGTGTATAAAAGAGATACAGGTGAAACCATGTGGGATATATCCACGCCAATCATGGTAAAAGGCAAACAATGGGGCAACTTCAGGGTTGGTCTTTCCATTACCTCACTTCAGGACGCGAAGGATGAGCTTTTAGTACAACTTTCCGGAATTATGATAATGATTCTTCTCATCTCCGTTGTTGCAATTATGTTTACGGTTAAAACAATTCTTAAACCTTTGACAGTGCTTACTGAAATTGCCGCAAAAATGGCTGATGGAGACGTTGAACAGGTAATTGAAGCTACTTCGCACGATGAAATTGGCGATCTTGCAGAGATACTGGAGCGATTGCGGATAAGTATGAAATCTGCAATGGATCGTCTGTCCCGGAGGTGATTAATTAGTCTGACCGGGCCTTGATCCAGAACGCTTCTTTTGAGAAGAATTCCAAATTTAAACAGAACTGCCCCATAGCTTGCTGCGGGGCAGTTCTGTTTAAATAGACATAATGTCTGTCAGCGTTCATCCTTATATCTTCCAGGTGTCGTGACTCTCCACGACTTTCTCTCCGAAGGTGAAATGGATTTTTGTTCTGTGTTTCCACGAGGCGATTGGCTGACAGGTCGCTCTGCCTGCGTTCCAATGCCCGGTTTGGTTGCTGACTCGCTTGTCTGGCGATCATGCGGCTTCTCTTTGGAAGGCTCCTGGGGACGAGGTGTCGTCACGGGAGCCGGACTTGATGGTTGAACTGATTGTGGTGGCGTACTGCGAATCACCGGTTGGGTAACCGGATTCGGCATCTTTTTTTCCGGCAGCGCAGAAGGAGTCACCGGGGGTGGGATCGATTTAACCGGTGGAGATGATTTTGGAGCACCAGATGCAGGAACTACAGGGGATACGCGCGGAAAACGTGTTTGCAACCTGCGCGAGTCTTGACGCTCCGTTCTGGGGGCGGCATTTCGTATCGGTGTGTTTTTGATAATCGGCATCCGTGTTTCAGGAAGAGGTTTAATGTGCGGACTTCCAGCGACGGCGGAGATCGTGGGGGGTGTGGTTGCTCCGACAAGGTGTTGAGGGACAGTCCTGCCCTTTAGAAAATCGTTGTGAGATGTTATCGTAACGCCACCCGGAGCTCGTTCGTTACGATAGCGGATGTTGGTAATTCTTACGTTCTCGTTAGTGATGGTGACACTGTTGCGACCGTAATTGCGGCGCCCGTAATACGTTTCGCCGGGGGCAAGCGGTGTCCAGCCGATATTTTCACCGGTTCGGTACCATCCCACATAACCCGGGCCCCAGTAAATATCCCCACGGGACGGCGGAACCCAGCACCAGCCCCTGCCGGTTATGACAACCCAGCGCCCGTAATGGTAGGGCGCCCATCCCCAGGAATCATACGAAACCCAGACATAGTCGTCACCTTTCCATATCCAGCGCCCGCTGCGGTAAGGAGCCCAATCATCCGAATATACCACAGTTGGTCGCCAGACCATGCCATACTCCGGAACGTTGACCCATGAGCCGTTTGCATCGAGTTCGTATGAGTAAGCCGCGAGTTCATCCGGAAGGTGGGATTCCGTACGGACATTTTTTGCAAGGTCACGATCACGGTCGCTGTTCCAGCGTTCCCATGCGTCGGGCGGGTTGAGTGGCAGAAGTTCGCTGTGCCCGTCTTCAAGGGAAAGAAGCTCACCTGACCGTACTTTGGTCCGGTTGCCGTTGCCCTCCACGTAGGCAGATCCTTTGAAAATCGAGACATCTTCTTCACTGTTGGCAAGCATGTCAAGCCTCAGCCGGGTACGTCCTGTCGGCAGCACCGTAGTATCGTCGGCGTCGATCTGCAAACCCTGATCTTTGCTGGAGGCAGCGGTACGGAGAAACATCCTGCCACGGGCCAGGTGCAGGTGAACGAAGCCTTCTTCAATCGCCAGCACATCCATGAGCGAGTCACCGTCAAGACGAACCAGTGAGCCGTCGGGCAGCTGGATTTCAACCCGGCTACCTTCGGGGCACCAGACAGCATCGCCTTCGTCAAGCGGTGTGTTGACCGAGGCCGGCAGCCAATCGGCAACGTCGGGGGTTTGGAAGGAAATGTCACCCTCAATCAGGCGAATTCTGGCCGGTCCAATAGCGCCTGCCTGGGCGGTTTCGGCAGATACGAGAATGCTTACTAAAATAAACATCAATATCATTAAACGCATGACTACCTCCGTGATGCTGTTATCGAGATACACTTTGATTTGTACCGCAAAGTTCGTGCCGTTGCAAGGAAGGCCCCATAGAACGGTTAGGTTGAGTTCTGATTTACCTTGAATGGGGCAGGTTATGGATGATATGGAGTCGTAGGATATCCGGCGGGAGATTTATCACATTCTGATTTGTCAATGTTGACTGGATAAACAGGAATATTTTGGTATTCTTTTGTATAAGCATTGACCACTCGAAAAGGAGAATATTATGAAAGTTCTTGTCGTATTTTACAGTATGTATGGTCATATTTACAAAATGGCGGAAGCGGTTGCGGAAGGAGTTAGGCAGGTGCCCGGATGTGAAGCCGTTATCAAGCGGGTTCCCGAAACATTGTCCCCCGAGGTACTTGGTATGATGGGGGCGCTTGACGCTCAGAAGGGTATGGCACATATCCCGGTTGTTACGGTCGATGATCTGGCCGATGCTGATGCCATTATTTTCGGCACACCGACCCGCTTCGGCAACATGTGCGGACAGATGCGCCAGTTTCTGGATGCAACCGGTGGTCTCTGGATGAAAGGCGCTTTAGTCGGCAAGGTCGGCAGCGTTTTTGCCAGTTCGGCAACACAGCACGGCGGCCAGGAATCGACCATTCTTAACTTTCACACCTCCCTGTTGCACCATGGTATGGTGATAGTCGGCTTGCCCTACGCCTTTGCCGGACAAATGGGAATTACGGAAATTACCGGAGGATCTCCATATGGTGCCTCGACCATCACCGGTGGGCAGGGTGAGCGGATGCCGAGTGATAACGAACTGGCCGGCGCCCGTTTCCAGGGCGCGCATGTGGCCGGTATCGGATTGAAACTTAAAGGGTAGGATTACCAGTCGTTTGTTATAGCGTTTACCGTGGCAATACTACTCAAAGCGGAGATTATGTAATGAAAATCTGGATTGATGCTGACGCATGTCCTCGCGTCATCAAGGAAATAGTGTTCAAGGCATCTGAGCGGCTGAATATCCATGTGTACCTTATTGCCAACAAGACCCTCGCCAAACACAACACCACTCTTGTGGAATCCATCGTTGTTGCAGAGGGTCCAGATATTGCCGATGACTACATTGCTGAGCATGCTGCGGCTGAGGATCTGGTTGTAACCGCCGACATCCCGCTGGCTGCCAGGATCGTTGCCAATGGCGGCATAGCCATCGATCCGAGAGGAGAGCTTTACACGGAAGAGAACGTGGGTGAGATCCTCGCGATGAGGGATCTGATGATGGAATTACGCCAGGGCGGCCTCGTTCAGGGCGGACCGTCAGCATTCAGTCTGACTGACCGACAGCGTTTCGCATCATCACTAGATCGGATAGTAACCAGAATGATACGTGGAGATCGGCTAAAATGACCTTCAAGAGGATAATGAAATGAAAAAATCTGTTGGAGCCAAAACATTACTTTTTCCCACTCCGGTCCTGATGGTCGGGACGTACGACCGGTCCGGCAAGCCCAATCTGATGAACGCCGCCTGGGGAGGTATTTGCTGCTCCCAGCCGCCATGTGTTGCCATATCTCTGCGCAAGGCGACCTACTCCTACGGCTGCATCGTTGAGCGTAAGGCGTTCACCGTTGGCATTGCCTGTGAGGGCAAAATGATCGAAGCTGATTACTGCGGCATTGCTTCCGGGCGTGATGGTGACAAGTTTGCCGTTTCCGGTCTGACTCATGTCAGGAGTGATCTGGTTGATGCCCCCTATGCGGCGGAATTTCCGGTTGTGCTGGAGTGCCGGTTGCTGCACACCAACGAGATTGGCCTGCATACTCAGTTCATTGGGGAAATTATCGATGTAAAAGCTGACACGGATGTCTGCGGAGAAGATGGTTATCTTGATATTATGAAGATCAAACCGCTCATCTATGACACCTCCCACAAGGGGTACCACGGTGTCGGCCCCTTGTTGGGCGGTGCATTCTCTGTAGGGAAAGGTCTCATGCCATGAGCGGTCAGGAAATCACCTCATTGGATCGTTCCCTGGCCCGTGTGTGCGAATTATGTCCGGCATGTCGTTACGCCAGTTATCGCCAGAAAGGGCTTGCCTTTACATTCGTCAAGACCATAGAAGTTGATATCTGCCCCTTTTGCCGGGCGTATGAGCGCGTTCACGGCAAAAAGGCCCATGAACCGAGAGCTTAACCGCAAATAATTATTTTTCCGGCAGGTATGCCGGCGTATTCGCCGGAGCTGACCGGACATACTGGGCAGGCCACGGTGTTGTTTGGCCAAGTTCCCGCGCGGCCCGCAGCGGCCAATACGGATCGCGGAGCAGTTCCCGGGCCAGTAGTACCAGGTCTGCCTGGCCGGAGCGAATGATGTGATCAGCCTGCACCGGTGATGTAATCATACCTACTGCGCCGCTCTTGCCACCGGTCTCCCGGCGAATCTGCTCGGCAAAGCCGGTTTGATAGCCTGCACCGAGCGGTATCCGGGCGTGCGGGTCGCTGCCGCCCGAAGAACAATCGATTAGGTCTACTCCCAACGGCAGAAGCTGACGCACCAGTTCGAGAGACTGAGCAATATTCCACCCCCCTTCAACCCAATCGGTAGCCGATATCCGTACCAGAAGCGGCAGATTTTCGGGCCAGATAGCTCTGACGGCAATCACGATTTCTTTAAGCAGACGGGTACGGTTTTCGAAACTCCCTCCATACTGATCTGTTCGCCGGTTACTGAGCGGAGAGAGAAACTGGTGCAGCAGATAGCCGTGGGCTGCATGAATTTCGACAATCCCGAAACCGGCCAGCAAGGAGCGCCGGGCTGCCTCCACAAATGCCTTTGATATATCCCTGATCCCATCTTCGCCCAGTTCTGCCGGTACGATGCAGCCATCATCAAAGGGTATGCTGCTCGGGGCCACAATCGGCCAGCCACCTTCCGCTTCGGTCAGGGTGACGGATCTATTTTCCCACGGTGGCGGCGAACTTGCCTTGCGACCGGCATGGGCCAGTTGAATTCCGGCTACGCTTCCCCGCTGATTGATAAAGTGGGTAATTCGCGCCAGAAATTCTACGTGATCGTCACTCCAAATACCGAGGTCCAGCGGACTGATGCGCCCCTGTGGAGTTACCGCAGCGGCTTCGGTGAGTACCAAACCGGCTCCGCCGGCCGCACGACTGCCATAGTGGACCAGATGCCAGTCATTGGCAAAGCCATCCACGCTTGAATACTGGCACATGGGAGATACGGCAATCCGGTTCTTAAGGGTTATGCCGCGTAGGGTAAGTGGTTCAAAGAGATGTGTCATGCTGTTTTCTCCTTATCCATAGATTACAGGTTCCTGTTTTTTCCCGGTGGTACCATCGCCTCGCAAGGTACCCGCGTCTGGCAGAGACCGCAGCCGGTCTGGGAAACTCCGTAGATTTTACCTACCGCTTCAGGTACGGCATCATAAACGTAGGCGCGGCACTTTGTCTTGTCATGCCCCGACCAGGACAGCGCTTCGACGGGACAGCGACCGATGCAGGCGCCACAGCTTCCTTCTCGGTAGTACAGACAGTTATGCCTGTAGTCAGGCGCGGTTCGCGGAGTCGTCTGAAGGATCATGTCGGTGATGACGCTTCCCAGTCGGTGAGCAATCCCTCGTTCGGTAATGAGTGCGTCATTCAGGCTGAAGGTGCCGAGTCCGGCGGCATAGGCTGCATGGCGTTCCGACCAGGTGGAAGCGACCCCGACAAGCGGATCGTCAAGTTGGCGCCATTTTGATGACAATTGCGGAGCTACGGCCCTGAAGCCGCGTTCCTCTACCCAGGTGACCACGTGACGACGAAGTATTGAGTTGAAGTTCTCGCCATTATTGCGGGTCAGCGACCATTTCCGGGAAGGCCACTTGTTCTCCTGCCGGTTGCTGATGCGGGTAGGGGAAGTGACGGGGAGAACCCAGGAAATGACCGATGTTGCACCGGCAAGAATCTCAGTCGGCGTCTGGTGGAAATCGCCGATGATAATTTTGCATTCTGTGAAGAGCGGGTCGTCAGCAGCAGCGACTCCAATCAGCGGGGCGTCGAAGTACGGTTCAGAGCTGTCGGGGAATCGGTTGTCGGGGGATTCGAGGATAAATTCCCGGATCATGTCATGGATCGAATCAGTCATAATAAACTCCTGCCCGATGTTTATCGCACATGTGAAATCATGCGGATTACATACCTGTCAAAAACATATGCCATATGTGGAGCGTTGCAAAAGAAAACGGAATACCAATTCCAACCAGCATTCCGACCAGTTGCGGCCTCAAATCGTGATCGATGGCGATGATGCCCGCAGTTATCATTGGGGCCATGGCTGCTTCGAAGATGGTGACCTGTATGACCGTACCGTTGGCACCCAGCAGAACACAATACAGCAGATAGATAAGTGCCGGTCCCAGCAGAAGTTTGTAGGACAGGCCCGCCAGTAACGGCTTGGCAATCGCTTTCATGCCACCTATCTGCAGTTGGAAACCGACCGAAAAAAGGGCAAGAGGGGTGAGAGTGCTGCCAAGTTTTTCCAGTATGGTAGTTGTCCAGTTCGGAAATGGAATCGCTCTGAGGGCAAGGGCGAGCATCAGCGCCTGAAATGGCGGAAACATCAGTACTTTTCGAGCCATCTGTCGGGGAGATGATGTGCCGGAAGAATAGTAGGTCGCGACGAAAATACCCAGGGTTGAGAGTACCATGAAAGAACCAAGCTGGTCGGCTATGATACCGATGCCCAGGTACTCCTTGCCGAAATAAGCCTCTATCATCGGTAAACCGACAAAGGATGTATTGCCGAGTCCTGCCACCACGATCAGGGCTCCGGTGGTCTTTCTGTCAAGTTTGAACAGTTTGCCGGCAAAGCCGAAAAGTACCCAGGAGCAACCGAACAACAGCCAGGCCATGGATGCTGTCAGTACTAGAGACGTATCCAGTTTCAAGTTGTGGATATGCAGAATCGCCAGAGCCGGCAGTGAAACGTGGATAATAAAACTGTTTAGAACCGGTGGGGTTGCCACGGGGAATCGCCCGGTCCTTTTGAGGCCGAAGCCTGCCAGGAGGCAAACAGCCAAAAGTATTATGTTAGCCATGCGTTTTGATTCCCGTGATAATGACGGATACCGCTATAAAAATGCAGCAGGTAGTTTCACGATGACTCGGCCCCGGATTTCACCGTGCAGGATAGACTGAATCTTCTCTTCCAGTCCTTCCAGGGGGACTTCGGTAACCAGCTCTGACAAATGCTTCGGTCGCCACTCACCGGCAAGCCTTTTCCAGACGTTCCGGCGGGTGTCTGTCGGACAGTTGACCGAATCAATACCGATCAGGCTTACTCCGCGCAGAATGAAGGGAAAGACATTCATGACAAGGTCGGTTGATCCGACCAGACCGCAGCAGGTAACTGCGCCCCCATAGCGGGTTGACTTGATCGCTGCGGCCAGGGTTTCGCCCCCGACTACATCCACAACACCGGCCCAGCGCTCTTTCATCATTGGGCGATCAGATCCCGCAGTAACATCTTCGCGTGTGATAACCTCCGTTGCTCCGAGGTTTTGCAGGAAAGTCTCGTCGCAGCTCTTGCCGGTGGCGGCAACAACCCGGTATCCGGCCTGGCTCAGGATGGATACGGCGATGCTGCCGACTCCACCGGTGGCCCCGGTCACCAGAATATCGCCGTCTGACGGTTTAACCCCGGCCTGTTCCAGCTTCAGCACTGACAAAGCCGCTGTAAAACCGGCGGTTCCGATGGTCATACTTTCCTGCAAGGTGAGACCCTCCGGAAGCCTTACTGCCCAGTCAGAAGAGATGCGGATATATTCTCCCCAGCCGCCGTCGGTCTCCATGCCTAAATCGTATCCGGTAACGATGACTTTTTCTCCTTGGACAAAGCTGCCGTTCTCGCAAGTGACCACCTCGCCGGCGGCATCGATGCCGGGAGTGTGCGGGAATTGACGTGTCACGCCGGGGTGCCCGGTCGCCGACAGGGCATCCTTGAAATTGAGAGATGAGTAGTGCACCCTCACCAGCAGATCCCCTGGTGGCAGATCGTCAACACTTCGCTCCCGGATACTACGCAAAAGCTGCTTGTCAGTGGTCTTATCTACTACCAGTGCCTTGAACTGAGTGAGAGATTCCATTTCAACTCCTTGTGAGTGTGGAGTACTTACCCGCAAATACGGCTACCGCAACCATGTCTTTAATATATCATAGCAGAGCGTGCGTCTACTTGTATCAAGCAAATGTATTAATTTACATAAAAACAGGGGCCAACGTAACGCCGGTCCCTGTTTTATGAAGTTTCACCTGATAGTCATCCCGGCTTTACCTGAATATATATTGAGCTCCAAATTGAATACTGTGACAGCCATACTCCGCTTTTATATTCCCAAATTCAAATGCGGTGGTGGCCATATATTTATAGGCAGCGTCCACAGTAATGTTCCTGGTGAGTTCGTATCCGATACCAATCCCGCCCTGGTAGGCAAATTGGGTGGCATAAGATGACGATATGATATTTTTATTATTATACGAGATAGAATCAATGGTCGCCGTGGCGATACCGGCGCCGGCGGTTAAAAACAAAAGCACCGGGTGGCCGGTTGATAATATGCTGGTATTATCCAGATAGCCATTTACCATGTAATTTTTCAGCGAAACCTTACCGTTCAAGTCTACGTTTTTACCCTGCAGGTTTTTTCCACGCACTACATTATTTGTTCTATAGCCGACTTCAGCTTCTGCCCGGATTCGTTCAATATTCCAGCCACCGTTTGTTTCAAAAATGGCGCCGGCAGCCAGTCCACCCATATACCCCGGATCAAATTCCGTTTTTATCGTGCCACTTGAGTCGGATATTTTGTTGATCGACGTGAGGGGGACACCGCCGTAAATACCGACGTATGGAAATATTCCTTCAGCAATAGCTGATGAGGACGTGAAAACAAGCATGGTCAGCATCGAACAAAGCACAACTGTTTTGTACATGGCACCCTCTGGATATGATCATTAATTCAGTTGCCAAAGATACAGATAATGCCCGGAATGGGCAATTTAAATCTGTAGGTAATCCTATGAAACGACATGTTTAATAAGCGGTGCATTTTGAACATGACGGAAGAATGTTGTGCAAGATAATAAAGTTTAGTTTAATAATACTTTACAGAATATATTGTATACGATTTGTTCTTTACAATTAATATACACATGTATACGATATGCTTTAAAATTATTACATTATAATATCACCGTTTTTAAAGAAGATCAGCTTCTTAAAAAAAGTCTTTATGTTCGGAATGATAGCCTGATAACTAAGAAGAACCACCCATCCCACTTGCAGAAGGAGAACCCACCATGATCTCCAACAACAACCAGCCTCCCACCAAAAAAAGTATTTTATTTATCTCGTTAAAAACAAAATACTGTTTTCTGCTCATTGTCCTTATCCTGGCCTTTTCGGGTATGACGACCCATGCCTGGGCCCGCTATTACGATCCGGCGTTGGGACGCTTCATTTCACCCGATTCCGTCATTCCGGATGTATATAATCCGCAGGCGATGGCATCTTACAGCTATGTCGTGAACAGCCCCCTTAATTATTCTGATCCGAGTGGGCATATGTTTGAGAAAGAAATTGAAATGTGGAGAAAAAAATATAATATGGCTGAAAGAGCTTATTGTAGAGTAAGTGCAAAAATAGATATTAGATTTTGTGATATTATAAGTGAAAATGCATTATTTGTGGCTGAAAGAAATATGTATAATGCACATAATAATTTGCAATATTTCATCGACGCAAATCGTCTCTTGGAAAATGGACAAAATAATATTAACGAGCAGGATTTGGCGCATTTCTATTACGTGCATGACGAAGAGCATATTCCTGGTAATGGACAATTAATGGCTGCAACAACAACGGCAGCACCGGCAGTAACTATTGCGGCTCCTACAGTTTTTCCGCCTCTTCCAACTGCAACAACAACGGCAGCACCAGCTGCAACTATTGCGGCTCCTACGGTTTTTCCGCCTCTTCCAACTGCTACAACCACAGCGGCTACTACTACACAGGCTGATGGCTTAAGAAATAGAGTTACAAATTTTGGTATCAATACATTTACCCCAATCTTGATTCACTGGGCAGTGCGCCAAGTTCCGAATTGTCACCACCAGCGTAGGTGATCGCTTTAAAGTATTTCTTTGGAATTGAATTTTAGAGTGGGTCTCTGAGGTAACGTTGTTGATTTGTCAACTAAGTGCCGAGTTAATCAACTAATCAACAACGTCACCAACGACTCACCCCAGCCATCTCCTTCAGTCTCTTTACCCCCGCCTCGATCCTCGCCACCTTGATATTGTCTTTGATCCGTGTAGATATTAGTGTATGTAGTTCTATAGATACAATATATTGCTATAATAATAAAATACTAATTAATCAAAGGCAGGCCCGGTTTGATATAGATTTAAATATGGCGTTACTGTTGCAGTAAAATACTGATATACATAATATAATATGTATATATATTTTTTAAACAAAACAGAGACCTTGCAATATAGGTTGTATATAATATGTACTTTACAATTAACAATAGCTTGTATACTCTGTTTCATGTGTCGATTCAGGCTTGATCAACCGGTACAACCTGCCACCAGCCAAATAACAGCGGAGGAGAGAAAATGAAAACCATGAGCTTTATGCATTTGAGAATCCCACGTAGGGATCCAAGTGGTGCATTCACCTTGTTGTGTGGACGTAGAGAGTGAAGATATGAAGTGTCAGCTCTTCGTCCATAACAGAATCATCTGAAGCAGATAACGGGGCAGGCAGCTTTGAAAATTAAAAAGTCTGCCTGCCCCTGGTTAATTGGACAGTAATTAAACACAACAACCAAACTGTAGGGGCGTATTGCATACGCCAGGATCGGGCGCACAGCAGTGCGCCCCTACGATTGACATGTTTAATTGCCTCCGTAATAACAAAAACACCGTCTACCACAATTTACAAAAGGAGAACCACCCATGATCTCCCGGAACAACCTGCCCCCGCCCAAACGCCGTCCTGAAGATGTCTTTCCAAAGCTACGCTGCTGTTTCCTGTTCATTGCCCTTGTCCTGGCCTTTTCGGCAGTGACGACCAGCGCCTGGGCCCGCTATTACGGTCCGGCACTGGGTCGCTTCATATCGCCAGATTCCGTCATTCCGGATGCGTATAATCCGCAGGCTCTGGCCTCTTACAGCTATGTTGGCAACAATCCGCTCAGGTATACGGACCCGAGCGGGCATGGGCCGTATGACATAGCTTTATGTAGGGCATATTGTGAATTAGAAAAAGCGCTCACAAATGGTTATATTCCCGGATTAAATATTGATTATCTTTATTGGAATTTGAATGCAGTGCGTATAGTTAGAATTTTAACATATCTAAATAAATCATGTAGTTCTATGACTAGCAGATATGCTACAGCATTTAAAGAAGACATACCATTTCCGATTAACCATGAGACAGATTTAAATGGTATAATAAAAGGGTTTAACCGTCTTGATGGTGAAATTATTGTCAATAACAACCTTAAAGAGATGCGATCTTCTGGCATAAGCAAATTATCAGACAATCCAAGTTTAATGGCAAATTTTCTCACTATTCGTCCAAATATACCCAATGGGGCGACTACAACAACTACTACGGCTACGCCGACTTTAACGTATGCGGATCAGTTGGAGTTTACGGCTTTGCTTCATCAGGATTTAGGAGCTATGAATAATCAGCAAATACCGGTGCAATATATTGCTCCTGATCCTACGGCACTACTTGCAGAATTTGCTCTACAGATAGCAATATTCTTTGCTACGAATCAACTTATGCATGGCGGTGGATGTAGATAGTTTTATAATCCTGCCTTACTAATCACCCGGCAGCAACTACGACAGAAACAACGACTCCAGCGTGGCAAAATCCCGGACATCCTCAGGCGATGCACAGGTATGAATAAACAGTAAACTATCAACATCTTCACTACCGTAATCACGCATCAAGCTGGCAACTAAACCACATTTGCACAAGGAGAACCGACCATGATCTCCCGGAATATCCTGCCACCACCCAAACGCCGTCCTGAAGATTATTTTCCAAAGCTACAGTGCTGTTTCCTGCTCATTGCCCTTGTCCTGGCCTTTTCGGCTATGACGACCCATGCCTGGGCCCGCTATTACGATCCGTCGCTGGGCCGCTTCATATCACCCGATTCAGTCATTCCGGATGCGTATAACCCACAGGCGTTGGCATCGTACAGTTATGTGGTCAACAACCCGCTCAGGTATACCGATCCGAGTGGGCATGTGTTTGAGGATGAATTGAAGAAATGGTCTGACAAATATAAGAGGTGTTACGATAAATACCAGGCCCTCTTTCATGCCTGTAAGAAAACTGCTGCAACTGAAAAAAAGATGAAAACTTTGCTTTTGAAAATGGAACATGCCGATAAAATAATGGCGACGTATTTGGAAAATATATTACAGTATGAACAAGGAATCATTAATACAGCGGAAAAGTGGAATAATACTCTTACTTTAAATGGATTAGATTCAGCAAGATATCCCTTTCCTGGTCCATATCAACGACCAATATTTAATCCTGATGACTATGATTATGATTATGATGACCCGGGTGGGATACCAGTTACAAATATCCCTACTACCACAACCACAACTACGGCAACAGCAGAAGAAACAAGAGATAATAGAGTAGAAAATGCAATATATAATTTAGCAGGAACTCAGGGGATAGTTGGTCTGATGTTACGTTTAGCGATTATTTATGAGTCACATAAAGTTTTTGATAAGTAGTAATGTTAATATAGTACACCCTCTTTCGTCTTCACACTTGACCAATCTCGCTAATTACGCTAGCTTCGCTTGAAATCTACGATGAGAGTTGCTTTATGCGGGTTATATCAGGTACCTGTCGCGGTAAAAAACTGGCAGCACCTTCCGGTTTGATGACTCGACCCACTTCAGACCGGGTGAAAGAGGCGCTTTTCAGTATTCTGACCAGTCGCATCAATTTTGAGTTTGTCCGTGTTCTTGACATCTGTGCCGGAACCGGTAGCCTTGGTATCGAAGCTCTCAGTCGGGGCGCACGGTCGTGCTGTTTTATTGAAAGCAATCCGTCTCTGAAAAAAATACTCGACAAAAATATCCTTGCTACCTGTTTTGGCGACAAGTCAGAAATTATGAATATGGATGCTCTACGGGCGCTTAACGTTATTGCCGGACGCGGACAGGCCTATGATCTGGTATTTTTTGACCCTCCATATGATTCTGGTTTATATCCGCAGGTACTTGGAGTACTCGGTTCCCCCGGCTTGTTATCAAGTGGATGTCTCGTTGTTGCTGAGTGTTCGGTACGAAAACCATTACCTGAAACGTTTGGACACCTGAAGCGGTTTGAACGGCGTGTTTATGGGGATACCGCTCTGGAATTGTTTTTATGGGAGGATGAATGAAAAAAATTGCCGTTTACCCCGGCTCATTTGATCCGATTACCTATGGTCATCTGGATATTATCAGGCGAGGGTTGACTATTTTTGATGAAATAATTGTTGCAGTTGCCAGAAATTCGCAAAAAAATGCCTTGTTTGACACTGATGAGCGGGTTAAGCTGATAGAGGAAGTGGTAAAAGACGAGGAGCGTGTTTCCGTTGATACTTTCAGCGGACTTCTGATAGATTATGTCTCTTCCCGGGGCGCTCACGTCATTATTCGGGGGCTCAGGGCAATTTCAGATTTTGAATATGAATTTCAGATAGCTCAGATGAACAGCAGTATTGGCCGGGAGATTGAAACGCTTTTCATGATGACATCTCTTCAGTACGGCTACCTTTCTTCCTCTATTGTCAAGGAAGTCTGTTCTCTAAACGGAAATATTGACAAATTTGTACCACCGGAAGTGAAAACAGCGTTACGGCAGAAATACGGTTTATCATAAATTTCGTTTTTAATGCGAGGTGCATCATGATTACCCAGGAAATGATAATTGCCGATATCATCGCACAGCATCCTGAAACCCTGCCGGTATTCAGGCAATACAACCTTGATTGCTATGAATGTCAGATAGCCGACCTTGAAACCCTGGGGCATGGTGCCGGAGTTCACAAAGTTGCTATTGACCAGTTGCTGGCTTCCCTTAATGACGTCGTTAAAAAATGACCTGTTGTCCCGTTCCCAATTTCGGAGCCTCGTTTTATGAGTGATCTAGAACAATATGCACGCTATTTTCCGGTCGGAATCAAGGTAGAGGTAGGCATTCCGCTGCCAAATGCCGAGGTTTTCAAGGATTGGGCGGTCATTCATGAAATTAAAGAGGATCTCGTTGCGCTGCAGCTATCGCGGGATATTCTGCCGGCGAATGTCTTCCTGCATTACGGGCAGATTCTCGAAATTCGGGGAGGCAGCGATAATAGCGGCTACTGCTGTAGAGCCATTATTGTTTCAGAAGGGTATGACAGGGAATTGCTGCTGCGGCTGATTGGTGAGATTGTCTCTGATGAGCTGCGTGAATTTTATCGGATCGATGCATTTCTGCCGATCAAATATTTTGTCAGTCATGAGCAAAATGTTGATCGTCTCCATAAACAGTGGGATGAACGCCGGATCCACCGTCAACTGCTTGAAACAGATAATGTGGAACGGAGCTGGGCTTTTGAACTGCCGCCCGCAGGAGCCGTACTACCTCATTATCATAGTCAGGAATCCTCTCAAATACCGGGCGATGAAACGACTTCTGATCAGGATACTGCCGAGAACGATGAACAGCTCTCCTGGGATTCCGTAATACCTTTGGCTGCCAATATCAGCGGGGGCGGACTGCGAGTCATAACGCATCAGGGTTTTGAATATGGTGAGTATGTACTGCTTCAAGTGTTGGTGCCATCACCACAGCGGGTGGTGGATATTGTCGGCAAGGTTGTTTTTGCCAATAGAAATTATGCGGCAGGAAGCGATTACGAATACTTCAATACCGGTGTGCAGTTTGTCTGCATTGATGAACGGGACCGGGATGCTATTGTAAATTATCTTTCCACCATTCAACTAAAAAGAATCCGCCAGATGCGCGAGCAGTATCTGTTCCGTTCGGGGGCCGAAGATGCGGAGCAAGCGGATGAATCAGAAGATTTAGGAATCAGTAAAATATCCGGTCGATTGATGTTGTTAGCTTTGTTTTTTCTGATAGTGATGGTTCTGCTGTTTAATTATTATCGGCAGTATTCTGTAGAAAATCCCAAGGGTGAAATTGAGAGGACTTTTGAAAATAGTATTAAAAAGTATAGGGATCAGTTGAAATTGCCATAAAAATCAGTTCAATATTTCAGCGGCCCGCTGCAAAAATTCCGGAAGCGGCCGGCCAACGTAGATTCCATGTGTTGCAGAACCTGGTGAAACGCCTCGCAGATACAGATATATCGCCCCTCCGAAATGTTCCTCGTAGCTGTAGCCGGGCAGCCGAACCTTCAACAGTCGATCCAATGCCAGCGTGTAGAGGTGATATTGCAGAATATAGGCGCTTTGGCTCATCGATTCATGCATCTTCTCGTGATTATAGTCGGATATGTTCATGCCGAGGTGGTTTGATTTCCAGTCCAGAATATAGAAACGTCCGTTGTGCGTAAAAACCAGATCGATGAACCCCTGCAACATGCCGCGACTTTGCCGGAACGATAACCGGTTCAGTACTTCAAAATAATCTGCGAATAAATCCTTATCAAGAATCCCGTCAAAGAGCGACTGCAAGGTGGTCGGCGAGAGTTGTCTGATTGGAAGATAAAATTCCATCTCAGTCTGCCACTCCCCTTTTTTCAAGCGGGACAGGCTGAAGTCGGGAAGATCAGGTATAAGCGGAGAGGTGGAAACATCCGCCACCATGCGGCCGACGGCAGGAAGCCACTGTTCTTGAAAACCGTTGCCGACCAGTGAAGATCGAACCGTGGCGGTAATTGCGTTGTTATCTAATTGGGAAAAATCAAGCAGTTCAAAGATTTCATGAAGACAGGTCCCCGCTTTTGCTCCGCGCGGGAAGTCAAATATTGATCCACCCTCTATAGTCGTTTCCGGCGCCGCAGGCCCGGCTGTCGTTTCCGCCGGTATCGTATCATGATCATGAGGTTCGGTTCCGTGGCCTGTACCGGCAGTCATGCCACTAAAGCTGGCAACGTGCCAGTCGTCCCGGAGCGGGCGGCCAAGCGTTCGGCAGGTATAGGGGGAAGTTTCACGGCAGTCGGTATTCCGGTAGCCGGGGGCGGAGGTCGGCGATGGAATTAATTGGGCGCTGATACCGGTGGCACTGGTGCCTGATACCAGTTTCACCCGCTCAAGAATAGCCGGGTCATCGAGCGTCGAAAAAATCCTGCCATCAATGGCCGGGCTGCCCTGCAATAGGGGAAACAGCGGTGAGTCCGACGCATTGTTGATTCCGCCCCAGACCGTATAACAGCGGAATTCAGCCCTGGTTAATGCCACATACAGCAGGCGTACGGCCTCAGCTTTCCGTTCAGCCGCCGCCCGTTGCAGGTTTTCCTGTTGCCCGGAAAGATCCAGCACCAATTTGCCTTCGTCATTGTGGAAGAGTGTCCGGTCGTTTTTTATTGATGAGACATCCCATGCAAAAGGTATGAATACAATCGGGTATTGCAGGCCTTTACTGGCGTGAACGGTTGAGATAGTAACCGCATTCTCGTCGGTTTCAAGACGGAGCAAGGCCGAATCATCTTTCCCCGGAGAAGCGATTTTCCGTTCAAGCCAGGTTATCAGACCGGACAGACTTTTCCCTTGTTCACGTTCAGCCTGGTGCAGCAGTTCTCCACAGTGCAAAAGGTTGGTAAGGCACCGCTCGCCTCCGATGCGCGACAGGGTACGCTCCCGGACCCCGCAGTTCCCGAGCAGGCGCGACACGAGAGCAACCACACCTCCGGACGCTGCCGCCGTGTGCAGATTTCGGAACCTGAGCAGCCATGATTCCCATTCCGGATCCTCCCCGGAGCTCTCCACATATTGTGAAATCTGTCGGGCGCTTATGCCCATACTTGATGTCAGCAGAGCTTCACGGATCAGCGACTCACGATGGGGCTCAGCAGCAGCCCGCATGATACGCAGAAGATCGAGCGCCTCCGGAGCTTCAAATATTGTTGAGCTGCCCTGCTGCACCGATGGTATGCCAAGCATCGAAAGCGCTTCCTGAACCAGTTCCGCCTGTTTGTGCGCTTTTACCAATACGGCAATATTGCCCGGTTTCAGTGGACGTGTCCGCTCCGACGATGAAATGGCGGCATGCCCCGGTGTCAGCAGACGGGCGATTTCTCCGGCGACCGCTTGTACGATATTGCCGGAAGCGGCCGGTTTCAGTTCCGGTTTTGCTTCGTCGCTGCGGCGGTAAACCCAAATCTTGAGCGGCTGTGCGTCCGGTGCTCCGTCAAGCAATAGCCGGTCATTCCCGGACCGGCCTGAGTTAACCGGATGGAACGGAATATCCCGGCACATAAACGGGTCGGCACTGCCGGAAAATAGTGCGGAAATTGCATTCACCAGTGCGGCATCCGAACGGAAGTTGGTTCCCAGGGTGTGCATATTTTCCGGAATGACGTGACTGCCTGCATTCAGATAGGCAAAAACATCTGCTCCACGAAAGCTGTAAATAGCCTGTTTCGGGTCGCCAATCAGAAACAGGGGATACTCCTGTTCATTTGCTATTCGTCTGAAGATGTTCCATTGGAGAGGATCAGTGTCCTGAAATTCATCTATCATGGCTGCTGTGTAGCGCTGCCGTAATTTTTCGGCAAGAACTGCCCCGTTTTTTGCTTCAAGCGCTACATGAAGATCAAGGAGTAAGTCATCGAATGCACGTTGATTAAGCTGTTTTTTTCGTTGTGATAATTCGAGTTCAAGCCACTGCTTGAACTCATGCCGACAGGCAATAATGCGGTTCCGAAACGCCTGGTCAAGTGAATTGATAACGTCAGACAGCTGCTGGCAAAGGGAGAAAAAGGGGTGATCGGGTGTGGAAGGTGATGCTTTGGTTGTTTTAGCCGCGATCTTCACCAGCGAAAAAAAATCAAGTTTCTCATTGGGCGAAGCCGCATTTCCGGCAGCTGCCCAGCGGTCAAAAAAATCTGAAGCTGTTTGGATCTGCAAAGGTTTATAGCTTTGCTGGTTGAGGCGGGCCCGTTCAATTTGTTCGATAATGACACTGCGATCACTGATCCAGAGACTGCAGGCCTGGGAATAGAGCCGGTCGCGCTCCGCAATCAACGGTGCAAGCGGGAATTCCTCGACCCGGGGAATGATGATCAGGTCAGGATTCTGGAAATTCCCTTCAAACGGCTTGGCAAGTTTATCGGGGGTATAGCCTTCTGCGACGAGGTACTCAATAAAATCATCCGGTTGTGACAGTATGTGTGTGCGCCAGAAATCGTCACACACCTGTTTGATAATTGCGCTCTGATCGCTGAGCATGTCGCTGCCGAACAGCGAGCCGCTTTCAAAGGTGTTCTCCAATAGAGCGCGTTGACAAAAGCCGTGAATGGTAAAGATGGCGGCATCATCAAATGAATAAAGCGCCCGGGTAAGCAGTTTTTTCGCCCGCTCACCATCCTGTCGGCGACCAGTCATAAGAAGCCGCTCAAGCTCGTCATCGGCAGGCGGTCGGCCGCTGGAGTACAGATCAAGAGTAGTGACAATCCGGCGTCTGATTCTCTCGCGCAATTCGGCTGTAGCGGCCTTGGTATACGTCACGACAAGAATCTGTTCCGGGCGCAGTTCCTTTTCAAGCAGCAGCAGAATGTAGAGTGCGGCTATTGTCCAGGTTTTACCGGTACCGGCACTGGCTTCGATCAGATTAAGACCAGAGATATTGATGGTTGAGAGATTGAGAGGATTCATGAATGTTTCATGTCACCATGATGTGTAGTGAGAAGAAAAATACCCCTTCCTTTTTAGCAAGGAAGGGGTAGGGGAGAGGGGGCTGATCATCTATTTTTGATCAATCGCCGTCAGTTTCCAGGGGTTATTGCCGACCGGACGGGTAAAAGTCCAATACTCCTCGAACTTGACCGGGTCACTCTTGCTGCCGGACAGCAGGGTTCCGCTTTCATCCGTAGTATAGTCAAGCAGGTTGGCGTAAATCAGGGTATTGATATAGTCCTGTCCAGATTCCTGCCACGCTTCAACGATATCAACGTTTCGAACGGCGATATTTTCAAGCCGGTTGACCTTTTTGTCGCTGATTAATTTGTCGATGTCAATTTGAAATGTACGCCGCATCTCGTCGGTCAAAATTTCCAGTACCGGTGAAAGATTGCGATTCATCCATGCTCCCTGGATTTTGAAAAAATTATCCATAACCAGATCTTTATAGCGGTCTTCATCAAAGCGCGCGTCAAACTGCTGAATATGAGCAAGGCCGGTGCCTACGTCCTGTGCTTCCGGCAATGCGCTCTGCTGATAGCCCTGGGAAATCGGAGTTACTGTTCCCCCACGGTATATTTCAGGCTCGAACGTATTTGCAGAATTTGCTTCCCTGTTTTTCTTGACGTAGCGGTAGATGAGGTAGCCGATGCCTGCGAGCAATAATATCTCAAACAGACCGATACCGCCGCCACCTATGCCGCCACCCATGCCGCCGAAACCCATGCTTCGGAACAGCATACCGCCAAGCATACCGCCAACCATGCCGCCTGCCATACTTCTCAAAAATCCGCCGGAGGCCGGTGGCTGGTAGCCGGGAGCGGGCGCTGCCTGTTGAGGGCGGGGCGGGGGTTGATAACTCGGACTTGCCGGACGGGAGTAACTGCGTGAACCGGCGCTTCCCATAGAACGGCTTCCGCCGCCCGCTCTGGCATGAGCATCAAATTCCAATACGGTTACTGAAACAAGCATAACTGCGGCCAACAATGTAATAAACCTGAGAGCATGCTTCTTCATATTTTGCAACTCCTTGTGTACGGTAATTGCTGCGATTAGAATCACTCAGCGATTTTTTGAATATAGCTACAGAGTGGATGAAAATCAAGGCAACCTGAATAATAAATGAGACAGGACATCGTGGGCATTACTTGGCAAGTCTTGCCCGAATGGCCTCAACTACGTGATACGCATCATTGATGGCGGTGTAAATCAGGTTCGGATGTTTTTCCTCAGAAATAGAGCCTTCATTGATCTTCATATAAGAAGGCGAAATGGCTCCGCCGATAACATACACGCCCTTTCTGGTTGATTCGAATTCGGATGAAAGCAGTACCAGCCTATCACCCTCTTTTGCAATCTTGCAGACACCCGACGTGCAGGCAATCGACTGAATATTCAGTTTGTCAAAGATTGGCACCGGGCCTTGTGAGCCGATACAGGCGATGACATTCTGCATCGGGAAGCTGAGGGCATGGTAGAGGTCAATGCCGTCGGCCTGTTCGAATATATTGATGCGGATAACCAGGCGGTCCACTCCCTCGGCATCGACTTCACCGATACGCGGCATTGAGCCGGGCAATAGTCTGATATTGCCCCCCAGCAGAATCTCTTCTCCCAGTCGTTGCGCCGTTTCTTTGTTGACATCAAATGTTTCGGCTTTATGTGCCCAGTAGACCGGATTGGTATCACCGGCTTCGCGTTTGGTTTTGAGGATATTGATGATCACGTCAGCCGCCGTGTTGCCGCCGCCGATCACCAGTGTTTTAATGCCGACATATTTGATGTCAACAAAGAAACGGCGCAACGACTGGGAGAAGAGATTCTGCTGGGGGGC
>JANXZX010000224.1 GCA_025355325.1 Geobacteraceae bacterium | reverse complement strand
CGCGCCAAAAGCCACGGTGCCCAATTTGGCAGTGACGATCCCTTCGTTTTTTACCTGTGGGGCAAGCAGCGCCACATAGCCGCCGTCGGCAGCGGTGATGGTGCCCTTGTTGATGATGGATGATTTACGGCCGGTGCCGGTGAAATTGTAATTGCCGGAGAGGAAGTCGGTATCACTTAACCCCAGGGTCGAGGCGACGATGCCGCCGACATTTACCTGCGAGCCGACCCCAAAGAGGACGCCGTTGGGGTTGATCAGAAAGACGCGGCCATTGGCGGTGAGCTGGCCATAAATATTGGAAGGGTCGCTGCCCAGCACGCGATTCAGAGCGATGGAGCTGACGGAGGGCTGGACGAAGCTTACCTTTTCACCGGCGGCGATGCTGAAATCCTGCCAGTTGAGGATGAGTTTGCTTGATGCCTGGTCGATCCGCGTGCTGTTACCATTCACGGTAATCGTGCCGGTACCGGCGGCAACCTGACCGCCGGTCGGCAAGGCCCACGCCGTATATGTTTGCAGCAGCATCGACAAAATCACAACGTGGGCAACAAATTTTATATGTTTCATATGTTTAGTCTCCTTATATACAGCTTCATATTTGGTTTAAAATAATTTGTACTTTTTATATTTAAGCCGTTGCACGATTTATATATCAAACAAAATTATATGTATATTAACGATTATTTTTATTTTTATTTATTTTTTATTTCCAAATATTGTCATTAACTACCTATTTTATATAATTTTTTTGAACATAATCTTAGTAATTTTCAATATATACAGAATAGAACATTTAATTGTCATTTGTCAACAAAAACTAATATTTTATAATAAATATAGTTGCATTATTTAATACTATGTATTTCATCACTAATATTCATAAATACAATCCTTTCGGCACCACGAAGACGCGAAGAACACAAAGGGGTGAAGGAGATTAAATGCGCAAATTCAAAAAGATAGTGCATATAACCTTGTGAGAGAGGAACTGCCGGAGTTTGATCATTTTAGCTCTCCAGACCCTTGCGGGAGGTTGTTATCGAATCCACCAACATTTTTGTAGTGCACCCGTGGCTTACCTGAGCTTGACTCTCCACAGAGCATGTGTTAGCTTTTTTCGATACTTATACTTGAGGTGAGTAATGTTTTTCCCGCCACGTGATACATTTTATTCGCTTGTTGAAAAGGGCAATCTGATTCCGGTCTATCGGGAGATCATGGCTGATATGGATACGCCGGTATCGGCCTTCAGGAAACTTGACGATGGTCGTTTTTCTTATCTTCTTGAAAGTATCGAGGGGGGAGAAAAATGGGGGCGATACAGCTTTCTTGGTTCTACGCCATCGGTAATTATTCGCTCAAAAGGCAATCTGGTTGAAATTGTTTCTGACGGAAATACCGTCCAGCATGAATCAAGCGATCCGCTTTCCTGCGTTAAGGAACTTCTGGCACAGTTCACCCCGGTTGAAGTAGATGGACTGCCCCGTTTCTTTGGTGGTGCAGTCGGGTATCTCGGCTATGACATGGTCCGTCATTTTGAGTCTCTCGAAACTGAAAATCCGGCTCAACTTGACGCGTATGATTCTTATTTCCTGATTACTGATTCCATCGTCATTTTCGACACCATGCGGCAGAAAATCAAAGTTGTATCAAATGCACATATTACGGAAAATGTATCTCCTTCGGAGGCGTATGATCGAGCAACCGAAAAAATAAATGATATCATCCGTAAGTTGCGGGCTCCCCTGCCGGCTCAGGCCGTTACATCGCCGAAGAATCCGGTAGAGTTTCTCTCAAACATGCCCCGTAAATCATTTGAGGAATCTGTCGAAAAAGCCAAGGAATATGTGAGATCAGGTGATATCATCCAGGTCGTCCTTTCACAGCGATTCAGCGGCGAACTTACCGCCGACCCCCTTGACATCTACCGGGTTCTGAGAACTCTCAATCCATCACCCTATATGTTCTTCCTGCGCCTTGACGACACGGTAATTGCCGGTGCTTCCCCCGAAGTGATGGTTCGCAAGGAGGGAGAACAGGTTGAATTGCGGCCTATTGCCGGCACACGCCCTCGGGGAGCGACCCCTGAAGATGATGCCAGGCTTGCTGATGAATTGATTGCTGACCCAAAGGAGCGCGCCGAACATGTCATGCTCGTGGATCTCGGCAGAAATGATCTGGGTCGGGTCTGCACAACCGGTTCTGTCACTGTTTCCGAGTTGATGATCGTCGAACGTTACTCCCATGTCATGCATATTGTTTCAAATGTTCAAGGTCAGTTATCGGCTGACCGTGATGCTTTTGATCTGGTTCGGGCGACATTTCCTGCCGGCACCTTGTCCGGTGCCCCTAAAATCCGCGCCATGCAGATCATAGATGAGCTTGAACCGGTCCGCCGCGAGATATACGGCGGCGCAGTTGGCTACTTTTCTTTTTCGGGAAACATGGACCTGTGCATTACTATTCGCACTCTGGTAATCAAGGGCGGCAAAGTGTACCTTCAGGCCGGCGCCGGCATTGTCGCCGATTCAGATCCGGCAGCCGAGTGGCAGGAAACCGTAAACAAAGGAATGGCCGTCATACGGGCGGTAGAAATCGCCGAGAAAGGTTTAATCTGACATGCTACTCATGATCGACAACTATGACTCGTTTACTTTCAATATTGTTCAATATTTCGGACAGTTGGGTGAGGACGTACGGGTTCATCGAAATGATAAAATATCACTTACTGAGATTGAGGCCATGCAACCGGAACGCCTTGTGATTTCTCCCGGGCCGTGTTCGCCGGAAGAAGCAGGTATTTCCGTTGCGGCAATTACTCATTTTGCCGGAAAGATTCCGATATTGGGAGTATGCCTCGGGCACCAGTCAATCGGATACGCGTTTGGTGGAAAGGTCTGTCGCAGCTCCTCTCTCATGCACGGTAAAACATCGCCCATACTTCATAACGGGAAGGAGTTGTTCGACGGCCTGCCGAATCCCTTTCAGGCCACCCGCTACCACTCTCTGATTGTTGATCGCCCCACCCTGCCCGACTGCCTTGAGGTAACCGCGTGGGTTGAAAATGGTGAAATCATGGGATTGCGTCACAAGAAACTGCCGATATGGGGAGTACAGTTCCATCCGGAATCTATTTTGACTGAAAGTGGAATGGATCTGCTCAGGAACTTTCTGACCATTAGTGGCAGTTGATTATCTCATCTACTCTCAAACCGTCCGTTTTCCCGACAATTTTTCCGTTGACTTTTCCCGGCAAGAATTGTTACAGTGACAATTCATCAAGAACAAATTCAGGAGGAAGAAGTATGAAGTGTCAGACTGTACTTGCAGGTACCGAGTGTACCTTTTGGGGAAAACAGGGGTGTATATTTCCTGATGGTTCCTGTCAAACTATTGCAGAAAACTGCGAAGGATGTGAACGAGTAGTAACCGGTTCCATCGGTCAGGTATGCAGCGCATACCCAGCACCAGCAAAAAAATGGATCGGCGGGATTTGCAATTTCGCGTCCCACGTAAAAGTAGACCTCTCAATTGCAGAACTGAAGGTCAACCCGCTCAAAGCTTCCAAAAAAGCTTCAGGTGCCAAGAAAAAGAAATAGGTTTCAGTTTCATAACAATCTTGATAGAAGGGGGAATTTCCATTCCCCCTTTTTTATTTACCGAGGTTACTTATGTCGTTCGCTACCCTCACATGCCCTTCCTGCGGTTCCAATGTTAAACAGTACCGAAATCCATTTCCAACGGTCGACATTATTATAGAAATGGATAAGGGAATTGTCCTGATTGAACGTAAGAATGAGCCGTTCGGCTGGGCTCTGCCGGGAGGTTTTGTTGACTACGGTGAGTCCCTGGAGACTGCGGCGGTTCGGGAGGCACGTGAAGAGACATCTCTGGAAGTTTCAAATCTGAAGTTACTGGGGTGCTACTCCGATCCGTCGCGTGACGAGCGGATGCATACGATTTCAGCGGTATATATCGCCACAGGACATGGCATTCCACGTGCGGCTGACGATGCATTGCATCTGGCAATCTTCGAGCTCCATGCATTGCCTGAACTGCTCTGCTTTGACCATTCCCGTATTCTTGCCGATTACACCGCTTTACGCGCAGCAGAATTTCAACGAAGGAACTGCTGCAATTAAACCGCTTTCAAAGCATTTGGTATAATAGAGTATCAATCCGGCCTGCGCACGTTCATCAAGATGATAAGAGATGTTATCACGCCAATATGCCAGCAACCGTTCATAACCCATCCAGCTTACCTCTTTCGCCTGTGCTGCAATCTGTTCCAAACATCCGTTGACCAGCTCTTTTGCCCGAACAAGCTGACGAGCAAGACACTGTAGCTCCGCCCCTTCTGCAACCTCGTTGCGACAAAGCCAGAGTGCAAAAACAAACGGGTAGCCGGTCCATGAGTGCCACAGGTCACCCAGGTCATACACAAACAGGTCCGATTTCTCCATGAATGTCCGTAATGCAGAATCGCCGATCAACAATAAGGCAGATGATTCATTGTCGATGACAGAGAGACCTTTAGGAGCAACTTCATAAGTACAAGAACAACCGAACCGCTGGGCAAGAAGAATTTTGAGCAGATTTACAGAGGTGGCAGATTCGGAGCTCAGAAGGATTTTCCGGCCATCAAGTTTCTCAACAGGTACTTTGGAGAAAAGCAGCACGCTTGCAACGGCGCCGACACTGGAAATGGAGAGCTGAGGTAATATTGTGTAGCGTTCCGGATGACTCGCGTACTCAATGGAGGAAGATGGACAGACGTCAATTTCCCCATCAAGAAGCATCTTGTTCAGTCTTGCAGGAACTCCCGGGATAAATTCATATCCGGAACAGCTGAATTGCTCCCGCAGCAGATAGAACAGCGGGGTGCAATTTGCGTAATCTATCTGGCCGATTCTCAGCATCAGCGGGTGGCAGAGTATAACTTATCTGCGTCACCCTCTACTACACGGATTCCTTCACGTTCCAGAAGTTCTCCGGTTGTCTGCCAATAAATAGTCAAGGCGTTGGCATAATCCACAACAGCCTTGATCTGACTGCTTTTAGATACAGCAAGATCGTTCTCCACATCAAGAACATCCTTGGTGGTCGCCAAACCAACTTCATTTTTACGCATAAAAGATCTCAGGCGCTCCTCGGCGAAACTCCTCCCCCGATCTGTCACCTCAATCTGTTTATAGGCTGCAGCAATCCCTCTGATAGCTGATTTAACGTCTTTTGTCGAACTTTCCTCAAGGCTGCGCATTTGCAGCGAAATCTGCTCTGCTTTCAGCCTGCTTCTACGATAATCGTTTTCTGCGGCACCGTTCCCCAAAGGATAACTGAAATTAAGTCCTATACTCCAGGCCGGATAATCAAATGTAAAAACCTTGTCAATATTCCGTTGATAAGCACCGTCGAGGCCGGTTAGCTGAGCCGAGGCGATGAATGTCAGATCGGGTCGAGTTTTTTGGCTATAATTTTTGGTTTGAAGCTCAATCAACTCAAGATTCCGTTTCTGTTCTCTAATATCAGGGCGATTTAAAGCTTTCTGAATCGCATCAGTCTCACTTACATCAAACCGGTCTCGCGGTGGCAGATCAACAGTTTTCAGTTCTCCAGTGTTTGCGTCCATCTGCAAGAGAAGACGAAGTACATCAACCTGGTTGTTTACAGCCAGTTCAGCGTCGTTTAGCTCTTTTTCACGGGTTACTGCGCCAAATTCAGCGTTCAAAATCTCCATTGCTGGCAACACACCGGCATTGACGCGTGCTTTTGTTTCTGAAAGAATTTTTCGCGCCAGATCAAGAGATATTTTTTTAACATCGCGATCTTCCCGCAAGCTGTAAAGTTTAAAATATTCCGTACGCACCTGAGCAACAGTTGACAACAGGCGAGTATTGAAGTGTTCCAGTGATGCAAATTTTGAGTATCTGGAAATATTAATTGCTATTTCGGTTGCCTCACGCCCGACATTTTTCAACAGAGGCTGGCTGAGAGAGGCGCCTAATCCAGTCTGCCAACTGCTTGAAGGTGTAACGACATTGCTGTCGGTGTAGCCATTATTGAAGGTAAGTGCAGCGGTGCCACCAGTAAAAAGCAACTTACTTATGGAAGAATTGAGATTCAGGGCCTTTGATTCTACACCCTTTCCATTGGTATTGACCGATGCAGTATTAGATTCGGAAATGGTGCCTTGAAGAGTAAGTAGAGGATCATATATCGCGCGGTTACGTTGAATATCAGCCTCGTACTGAGCAGAATTATAAAGCTCTGCCCGAACGTCCAGATTTTTTTCAACAGCCATTCTAACTGCATCGTGCAACGTTAATGTCAGCGGGACATCAGCAGAATTTACCGTGATGGGGAGAATCAAAATGGTAAGAGATAACAGTATCGAGAAGCGCACTTTGTAGTTTCCTTTCAAATAAAACAGGGCGAGATCACTAAATGACCCCGCCCTTATAGCATACTTTAAGACTTTATTTAATCCCTGTTCTCAATGAAGTCAGCATAATCCTCTGCAGACAGCAGATTTTTCAGCTCTTCCGGATCGTCAAGAGAGACCTCAACCAGCCAGGCACCATCGTATGGATCGTCATTCAGCAGTTCCGGATTATCCAGTGCTTCATGATTGACGCTCCTGACGGTCCCGCTGAAAGGCGCATAGAGTGAAGCAACCGTTTTTTGTGCTTCAACTGACCCGATTGAATCATCCTGCTCTATTTCATCGCCTTCATCAGGCAACTCCACCCCGCTGATTGTGCCCAGTTCTTCCTGAGCGAAATCCGTGATACCAATAACTGCTGAATTGCTTTCAACTCTTACCCAGATATGTTCCTTTGAATATTTCAGCTCTTCTGGAAAGTCCATGGCGTTTACTCCAGCACTATTCGTTCGAGAAAGGAAGTATCAATATCACCTTCGATAAAATCCTTGTGAGCCATAATCCGTTTATGAAAAAAGATTGTCGTTTTAATCCCTTCAATCAGGTATTCGTCGAGTGCACGTGCCATCCTCTTGATCGCTTCCTCACGGGTATCAGCGTGAACAATCAGCTTTCCGATCAGAGAGTCATAATTCGGCACAACTGAATATTGGGCGTACACAAACGAATCAACCCGTACTCCAAGTCCCCCTGGCGGATGATACGCAGTAATCTTACCAGGACAGGGAGTAAATTTAAACGGATCTTCTGCATTTATGCGACACTCAATTGCGTGTCCCCTGATTTGAATGTCTTCCTGCTTGAAACGGAGCGGAATTCCAGCAGCAGAACGGATCTGCTCTTTAACGAGATCGACACCGGTAATCATTTCAGTTACCGGATGTTCAACCTGTATGCGAGTATTCATCTCCATAAAGAAGAAATTGTTTTGTTTGTCCACCAGAAATTCTACCGTACCCGCACTGTTGTAGCCAACGGCAGATGCGGCTCTGACAGCAGCGTCACCCATAGCCTTGCGAATCTCAGGCGTTACAACCGTAGACGGGGCCTCTTCGATAAGTTTCTGGTGGCGGCGCTGGATTGAGCAGTCGCGCTCCCCCAGATGTATTACATTACCGTGTTTGTCGCCCAGGATCTGAATCTCAACGTGGCGCGGCTTTTCGCAGTAACGCTCAATATACACTTCAGGATTGCCAAACCCAGACTGGGCTTCAGCACGAGCGGTCGCAAATGCATTTGGCAGAGTAGCCGGAGAGTGAACAATTTTCATGCCGCGACCACCACCGCCGGCTGTCGCCTTGATGATAACCGGAAAACCGATCTCCTTTGCAACTTTGACAGCTTCTTCAACTGAGTGAACACCCTCTTTAGTACCGGGCAAAATAGGCACACCCTGCTTGATAACCGCCTGACGGGCACTGATTTTATCGCCCATGATACGCATACTTTCCGCAGTCGGACCGATGAAAGTAATGCCGCACTTTTCACAGACCTCAGCAAATTTCGCATTTTCAGACAAAAAACCGTAACCGGGATGAATGGCTTCAGCATCCGTCAATTCGGCGGCACTGATAATGGCATTAATATTGAGATAACTCTGGGCGCTGGAAGCAGGCCCGATGCAGACGCTCTCATCGGCCAGTTTGACGTGCAGCGAGTGAATATCAGCCTGTGAATAGACCGCCACCGTCTTGATGCCAAGTTCTTTACAAGCCCTGATAATTCTGACGGCAATTTCACCGCGATTGGCAATAAGTACTTTATGAAACATGAAGGCGAACCCCGCTCTTGAATAAAATTAAAGTTTCTGTATCACAAACAGCGCATCACCGAATTCTACCGCCTGAGCATTATCTTTGCAAATTTTTACGATCTTGCACTTATACTCGGCCTCAATTTCATTCATCAATTTCATTGCTTCCACGATACAAAGCACCTGCCCTTTTTCAACTACCTGTCCAACAGTTACATAGGGTGCAGCTTCAGGCCCGGGAGCCGCGTAAAATGTACCAACAATCGGAGAATTGACGGTATCGCCAAGTTCAGCGGCAGGAGCAGCCGGTGCGGCAGCGGTTGCTGCAGGAGCAGCTGCCGGAGCAGGCTGATACCCCTGAGGAGCGTACTGCTGAACGGCAGGACCGGCAACAGTAATATATTCCGGCTTGTGGCCGCGCTTGATAATAATCTTCTCGTCCGAATTGTCCATTTCAAATTCTGTGATGTCTGTTTCCGTCACAAGTTTTATCAGCAGTTTCAGATCTTTGATATCCATTTCAGTTATCTCCTTTTGCGTTCATTCTGATTAATGACAAACCATTGGTAACAAGTATTCTTTGAAAGTTTACAAAACAAGCAATTGTTTATCGGCACTGGTGAGAACCCTGCAACCATCGCCGGTAACTACAACGGTATCCTCAATTCTGACACCACCGAAGCCCGGAAGATAGATGCCCGGCTCTATTGTAACGACCATTCCCTCCTCTAGCTCTGTGACACTACGTGGAGAGAGAGTCGGCATTTCGTGAACCTCTAAACCGATACCATGTCCCAATCCATGCCCGAAGTAATCACCGTACCCTTTTTCACGGATGTATGATCGGGCGACTTCATCCAGCTCCTTACAGCCGATGCCGGGCCTGACGGCACATATGGCAAGATCATGGGCTGTCCTGACAATCGAGTGTATTTCCCGTGCGCGACTTTCCGGCTCACCGCAGGCAACCGTAACCGTTTCATCTGAATGATAACCATCTTTTAACGCACCAAAATCAATCGTGACAAGCTCACCAGACTGTATAATCTTGTCGCTGGCCCTTCCATGCGGCATGGCACCCCGAACTCCGGATGCGACAATAAAATCAAACGCCTTGCCATCTGCACCGCGCCGCCGCATTTCAAGTTCAAGCGCCAAGGCAATATCAATTTCTCGTACACCCGGTTTAATCTCCGACAGTATCGAAGCGAGTGCCAATGACGAGAGAGTCGCTACATCAGCAAGCCGGTCGATTTCAACGCTATCTTTACAGATGCGGATTTCGTCCAGATTTGCTCCCAATTCGACAAGTTCAACCCCGGGCAGCTTTTCTGACAGCTTCCGAAAAGCGCTGACCGTTGTATGAGCTGCCTCGAACCCTATCCGCTCAAGCTGGTGCTCGTGCGCCAAAGCTACTATCGTGTCAATACGAATCGGTGCGCACTCAAGTATTTCCGCGCCTGTGACTTCCTCAGCGGCCTGTGCGGTATATCGGGAATCGCACAAAAACCAGGCACTATCCCGAGATACCAGCAATGCCCCTTCGGAACCGCTGAAACCGCATAGATAGCGAATATTTCTGAGATCAGTAAAAAGTACGGCGTCAAGCGTATATTCTTCAAAGAACGAATTCAGACTACAGCGCCTGTTTTTTAGCATAAATGAAACCCTGACTACAAACTGTTTTTACATAATGCGGTAAAAACGGCTGAAATAGATACAAAGATACTTACTGATTTTTAACGTAATTAAATAATGCCCGCAATCCGAGCAGGTAACTATCACTACCAAATCCACAGATCTGGCCGATTGCAACCGAGGCAATCATACTGGTATGCCTGAATAATTCCCGGCGGTGTATGTTGGATAGATGCACCTCAACACACGGGAGCCCTACCGCCGACAATGCATCGCGAATTGCTATACTGGTATGGGTATATGCTGCGGGGTTCAACAAGACACCGTTACAATCCTGAACAGCATTGTGAATGGCATTGATAAGCTCGCCTTCGCTGTTGGACTGGAAGAACAAAAGCTCGCACCCAAGCTCTGAAGACAACTCTCCAAGTGAAATATTGATATCTTCAAGAGTTTGACTTCCATATATTCCTGGCTCGCGCTTACCAAGCAGATTCAGATTAGGGCCGTGCAGTATGAGAAATTTCATGGTTATGAAAGCTCCTGGAGCACTTCAAAGGATTTGAGCTTGAGCATGTAGCGCCCCTTGCCGATATTTCCGTTCCGATCCATAATGAGAGCGGCAAAAAAATCATCAACCAATACCCTGACAACGACACAGGTACGAGTCGTTGTAATAATGACCTCCTCAAGATTACCCATCTTTATGATATCAACGGCACGCTTGATCTCTTTTAGTACGCTGGCATATTCTACAGACAGCATTTGCATGTCGAACTCCGACTGTTCAACGGTGACTTCATCAATCGGGATGCCGTCATAAGCCATTATCAACGCGGCCAGTGATCCATCAACGCTCTCGACTATAGTGTTCAATGTATCTCTTAGCGACATGATTTGATCCTCCTGATATTTTCAAGCCAGCCGTTGAAAGTGGCAAGCGCATTATCTGCTGTCCCCTCCGGAGGTACATTTGGAGTATTTGTTATCACAGCAGTTTCGCTTTCCTGAATAAACATTTCGGTCGGAACACCGGATGTAGGCACCTCCCCTAACTCTTCTTCAAAAGTACCATCACTTTCTGAATCAAGTTCCGTTGTACCAGCATCCATCGCCTCAAGTTCAGCCACCCGCTCTGCTATTCCACGATCCGACGGATTGTCAGTCAGAATGGCTCGATAGATTTCAAGTGCTTTGTGAATAAAACCCTGAGTGACATATAATTCAGCCAGGGTGCCGGTTGACAGAGGATCGTGACGGGAAACCGGAACCTCATCCAACACAAATAAAGAAGACGGCTGGTATTGGCTCTCCGTTTCCATCTGCTCTAAATCCGAATGTTCATCTTCCAGTATTTCCAGATCATCGATAATCTCATCTTCACCTTCTTCACCCGATACAACACCGGCCCCGTCACTACCCGTAGATCGTTCAATCAGCTCAAGTTCAATCCTGCACTCCTCATCCTCCGGAGCAAACTCCAGCGCAGTCCGGAAAGCCTGGCAGGCAGCAGCATAATTACCAATTCCAGCGTAAAGACGCCCCAACAACTTTTGCGATGATATGTCCTCGGGAAGCGATTCAGTAACTATCTCCAAAGCCGCCAGAGCCTCACTGTTCAATCCTTTGGCGAGACACGCCAGAGAGAGTGCTTTTTGACCGGACAGATAACGAGGGTGCTTCACGACACCATGACGAGCTACATGAAGAGCATCATCAATGAGTCCCACCTTGAAATACACATCCGACAGCCTGGCAAAGCAGAAAGAGTCCGGGGATTTTGCGAGTTGTTCCTCAAGATGCTTAATATCCGTCCAGAAAGAAGTTGAATCCTGCACTGTCATGCCTCCAATCCGCTCAAAATGAGCAATTCTTCAGGAGTATGGCGCGACATGGCATACATGCCGATTCCATGGTTGCAAATAAAAGTAATGCTGCCGCCTTTTGATTTTTTGTCTGCAGCAATAGCGCTCAACAGTAGTTGCCGGTCAAAATGCGGAATTTCTACTGACAGGCCGCATTGAGTGATGAGTGTCGTTATCCTGGAAATATCATCCTGGCTGCACAACCCCTTGGCAGCCGAGACTTTTGCCGCCAACACCATTCCAATTGCTACGGCCTCCCCATGAACAAGACCACAATAATCTGAGACCGATTCAAAGGCGTGTCCAAGTGTGTGACCGTAGTTAAGGATAGCCCGCACACCGGCTTCCTTTTCATCGAACTCAACAACCTTCGCCTTTAATTGACAACATCGATGAATTACCTCAATCAATATATCCGGTTCCATCGCTAGAATTGCAACTCTGTTTTTTTCTACAAATTCAAAAAAAGAGCGGTCAATAGCCACACCATATTTGATTACTTCGGCCAGACCGGCACGAAATTGACGTTGATCAAGAGTAGCAAGGGTGGCAACATCAATCAATACCAGGCGTGGTTGATAAAAAGCACCTATCAGATTTTTACCTTTGGGGTGATCAATTCCCGTTTTGCCGCCGACACTGCTGTCAACCTGGGCCAAGAGCGTGGTAGGCACCTGAACAAATGGGATACCTCTCATCCAGGTTGCTGCGGCATAACCGGCAACATCCCCGACAACTCCTCCGCCCAGCGCTACAATGAAAGAGCTACGATCAATGCCACCTGACTGTAGATCATCATAAATCCTGTTCAAGGACGTACTGTTTTTATATTCCTCACCGTCAGGCATCTCTATCAGTACTGTACAAAAACCGGCGGCTTCCAAAGAATCTCGCACCACAGACCAATATAATGCAGCAACGGTTGGATTTGAAATAACCGCAGCTACCCCCTTCAAACCGATGTCACGGCACCGTTGCCCAAGCGACGGAAGAACATCACGCTCAATGACAATTTCATAGCTGTTTTCGGCAAGATTAACAGACAGTACGCTCACTCAATATCCCTTTGAAAGGCACAGAATCACTGCTGAAACATCTTCTACGGATTTCCTACCCGTGTCAATTCTAATATCGGCGTCGGCATAAAATTGCACACGTTCATTCGTAAAAAAAGCCGCCCTATTCCTATGAGACTGGACAATAAATCAGTAACTTCTCAGGCGTTGCGAATCTGATCCAGATACCCTTCGAGATTACGCCGGATCTCAAAGACCGAATCGCCGCCGAATTTTTCCAGCAAAGCATTGGCTATTTCAATAGACACTACCGCCTCAGCAACGACAAGTGCCGCCGGAACAGCGCAGGTATCAGAACGCTCAACAGTCGCTTCAAACGGCTCATGAGTACGCATATCGACAGAGCGAAGCGGCGTGTAAAGCGTTGGAATCGGTTTCATGGCGGCCCGTACCACAATCGGCTCACCATTTGACATCCCACCTTCTATCCCGCCGGCATTATTACTGATCCGACGATAACCGTCCTGATAAAATATCTCGTCATGTACACGTGATCCGGGCCTTCGGGCAGCGTCGAATCCTATGCCGACTTCAACTCCTTTGATGGCCTGTATACTCATTAACGCCATTGCAAGACGCGCATCCAATTTGCGATCCCACTGCACATAGCTTCCAAGCCCCGGAGGAACTCCGACAACCTGAACCTCTACGACCCCCCCCAGCGTATCACCACCAGATTGCGCCGCATCGATGGCCCGCTTCATTTCTATTTCAGCTGACGGGTCACAACAGAAGGTCTCAGACGACTCCGCCCGCTTCCACAGAGTTTCTAACGGTTCCACCGGAACAGTAGTGGGAACCCCACCCAATTCGGCAACAAAACCGCCTACCTTGATACCAAACTCAGCCAATAGCGCCTTTGCAACGCCACCAACGGCGACTCGCACTGCTGTTTCTCTGGCACTTGAGCGTTCCAGCACATTACGCACGTCATCCAGGTGATACTTCAACACCCCTGAAAGATCAGCATGACCTGGACGAGGACGTGTCACAGCGCCTGATTCATCCCGATGCTCCGACAGGGGCGACATTTTCTCGGACCAATTCTCCCAGTCCCGGTTTTTAACTACCAGAGTAACAGGGGCTCCGATAGTTTCTCCCCAGCGAACACCGGACAGAATCTGGGCGGTATCCTTCTCAATCTTCATCCGGTCTCCGCGACCATAGCCCTGCTGCCGCCGTGACAGGTCACGATTCAAAGTTTCAGCTGAGAGATGTATCCCGGCAGGAAGTCCTTCAATAATTGCACTCAACTGAGGCCCATGAGATTCACCGGCCGTCAGATAACGAAATATATTCACAAAAAAACCTCCGCAGATGATTCAAAGCGGAGGCAAAATAGCATTTATGATGCGATTGCGGCAAGATAAAAGAGGTTACATCAAAATAGTCAGAACTTGATATCCAGGCCGATGCCGAGAGACTGCGGAGCCGTTCTTGGATCAACATGTTGCTGATCGGGGGGTAGCGAGAGGTATTTATAGTCCATTTTGAAAGTGAGATTCGTACCGAGGAGATAGTTGAAACCAAATTGGGCAGCGACTCCTGTTCTAAACTTTGTTATGTCGCCTGTTTTCGTATCCGGCTGGTACGTGTATGCCAGTCCGGTTCCCATATATGGCATAAAATCTTTCGCGATTTTAAAGCCATACTTCGCAGTCACGACCCCAGGTTCCGGTGCCCTGGCATCAGCTGGAGCCCTTGTAAGGCTCCCGGCCCCCAGAGAGAACTGCTTATAAAGCTCTTCGCCAAAGGTAGATGTCACAAAAATGATCGACAAAAGACAAAAGGTAATGATCAAATTTATTTTCATTTTCATATGCTTCATTCAGAAGCTGTACATATCAATTCCGGTCAGGATTGCTGCAACTTCTTTGCAAGAGTGCGCTCATACTGTATCCGCGCATAATCGATTTCGCGCATAACCCCTTTCACATCCGCCGCCCCCCCACTCTGCTCATAAATGCCGGTCAGTACGGTAGAAGTAGTAAGTTTACCACTCGCATACAGCTTCCATATTTCTCTCCCATAATCGGTGGAAAGCAGTTCGGGAGCGAAACGCCCAAAATAGGCGGTTAAATTCTCTACATCACGCACGAGCATACTCTGGGCACTGTTATTACCTGAAGCATTTACCGCTTGAGGCAGATCAATAATTACCAGACCATCGCAACCTGCAAGCACATTATACTCGGACAGATCTCCATGAATAATTCCGGCACACAGCATGAGAACAATTGATTTTATCAATTCACGGTGATATTCACGGGCAACTGTTGCTGTCAATCGGAGGTCGTTAAGCCGGGGTGCCGGACCACCATTTTCATCAACCACAAACTCCATCAGCAAAATACCGTCAGCATAATCATAGACCTTCGGAACACGTACACCTGCTTCATCAAGCGTTCTCAGTGCATTTACCTCTGAATTTTTCCAGGCTTCCTCAGTCTCCATCCGTCCAAATTTGGAATTTTTCTGCATGGCGCGTGCCTGACGGCTATTACGCCCTTTTCGTCCTTCCTGATATTGGGCTAAATTACTAAAACTCCGGGAACGGGCGTCTTTATACACCTTAGCGCAACACAACTCCCCCTTTGACAGGACGATATATACGTCAGCCTCCTTGCCGCTCATTAACCGGGAAACGACTTCATCCACCAAACCATTTCGGACCAATATTTCAAAACACTTTGGAGTTTTCATAATACTTCAACTCCAACAAAAACAAACTTATACAAATACATTTATGGTTCCTTTAATATGTGGACGGTAAGACATATGCAGTATATTCAAATGCCCGACATACTATCATTACAACACTGATTTCAGCAAGTATGATGAATATATATAAATGGAAACATAGAAGCATCATTAAACACGAAAGGCCCGATGTCCATGCACCGGGCCTTTCGTGTTACCATCTTCTACAGTGTCATTTTAGACACTAGCAGCAAGAGCTCTTTCATATCCCATGCTGAAAGCTTTCCTGTTCAGTTCGATAAATGCCTCGGGGACACTGGAAAGAACTGCTTTTTCTGCATTCTCACGGGTCACTTGACCAGTCAACGCAACCATTGCTCCAAGAGCAACAATGTTGGCAACAATTTCACGCCCAACATCGTTTTTAGCAGTATTGATGATAGGAAATGCAACCGTCTTGAAATTCCCAGCAGGTATTTTAGTTACCAAATCTGAGTCAATCAGGAGTACGCCGCCTTCCTTAAGATCGTGAGAGTACTTGTTGGCAGCTTCTTGAGTCATTGCCAACAGAGCATCACACTGGGTAATTTTCGGATAGTCGATTGGACCATCGGAGATGATAACTTCCGATTTAGATGCGCCACCACGAGCTTCCGGGCCGTAACTTTGCGACTGTACGGCCTGTTTTCCTTCATAGATTGAAGCTGCCTTGGCCATGATAATTCCGGCGGTGATCAGACCTTGTCCACCCGCTCCGGAAAACCTGAGTTCATATCTTGACATGAATATATCGCTCCTTTTCCTGTAATTATTACTTGGCAGCCTTGGCACGCTCGATTACTTTGGCGTATTCAGCAGTATACTCAGGCTTGCTTTCTTCCTTGTAGAGAACACCAGTCAATACCTTGCCTACCAGTTGTTCGGCGGTCATCTTTTCAGCGGCCTTAACCGGAACAGCAACTTCTTTAAGACGGTTCATCATCTCGATAACCGACTTATACTTGTTTCGACGACCATAGGTGGTCGGGCAATCATCGAGGATCTCAACAACCGAGAAGCCTTTGTGCTGAATCGCTTCAACAATCAGCTTATCAATCTGGTTGGCATGAAATGCGGTACCCCGAGCTACAAAGGTAGCACCGGCTCCAATTGCCAATTTGGCAATGTCAAAACCTGGATCAGGGTTGCCGTATGGAGTTGTAGACGCTTTGTGACCTGTTGGGGTACAAGGAGAGAACTGACCACCGGTCATTCCATAGATATAATTGTTCATAATGATGTAGGTCATGTCGATGTTGCGGCGGCAAGCATGAATAAAGTGGTTTCCGCCAATCGCAGTTCCGTCGCCGTCACCACCGCAGAGAATTACATTCATTTCCGGTTTTGCCATTTTGACACCGGTTGCAAAGGCAGCGGCGCGACCATGGGCAGTGTGGAGAGTACAACAATCAATGTAGCCGGGTAAGCGTGAAGCACAGCCAATACCGGAAACGATAGCAGTGTTTTTCATGTCCAATTTAAGGGTATCCATCGCTCGAATCAGACCCTTCATAACAATGCCGTGACCGCAACCGGGGCACCAGATGTGCGGAAGCTTCCCGGGACGGAGATATTTTTCATAATCAAAAGCCATGGTTATTTAACCTCCTTAATCTTCTCAACGATCTGGTCAGGATTAATCGGCTCACCATCAACGCGGAAGATGCCGAGTACCGGGGCTTTCCCCTGTGCACAACGTTCAAGTTCGATGGAACACATTCCCAGATTCATCTCGGGAATTACAAAGCCTTTAACCTTGCCGGCTAATGCTTTGATCTGCTTATCGGGAAACGGCCAGAAGGTTTTGATGCGGAACATGCCGGCCTTTATGCCCTGCTCTCTGGCAACATTAACAGCATAACGGGCAGAGCGGGAAGTTGAGCCGTAAGCAACAACAACAACTTCAGCGTCCTCAAGCATATATTCTTCAAATGTAATAATGTCGTCGGCATTAGCGTCTACCTTACGTACCTGACGCTCTTCCTCAGCCTGAACGACCTCAGCCTTTGTGGTAGGAAAGCCATCCTGCATCTTGTTAAGGCCGGTAACATGAAATTTGTAACCGGAACCAAAGGATGCAAGTGGTGGTACATCACCAAAACTGGTGTCATACGGTTTGTACTGCTCAGGTGGAACCGTCGGGGACTTGCGCGGAAGCACCTCAATTTCACCTGGCTCGGGGAAAACAATCCGTTCGCGCATGTGTGCTACGATTTCATCAGGCATAACCATAACCGGTGTCCGATATTTCTCGGACAGGTTGAATGCACGAATAACCTCTTCGTAAGTTTCCTGAACTGAAGCGGGCACAAGGCAGATGGCCGGGTGGTCACCGTGTGTTCCCCACTTTGCGCACATTACATCCGATTGTGAAGGACCGGTAGGCATGCCGGTAGAAGGACCGCCACGCATAACGTTATACACAACGCAAGGAATCTCGGCGATGCAGCCATAACCGATCAACTCCTGCTTCAGAGACAAACCGGGGCCTGATGTAGAGGTAAGTACCTTGGAACCTGCCAGGGCTGCGCCTAGAATTGCTGCCATGGCACCGATCTCATCTTCCATCTGAATGAATTTTCCGCCGACCTTAGGGAGTTCGACAGACATAACCTCGGCTACTTCGGTCGAGGGGGTGATCGGGTAGCCACCGAAGAAGTTGCAACCGGCGTATAATGCGCCTTGTGCAGCAGCTTCGTTACCCTGAAGAAACGCTACTTTTTTGGACACTGTTGATTTCCTCCTGTAGATTTATTCGGTTATGACTTTGATAGCGAAGTCAGGACAACGCAATTCGCACTGCATACATTTGATACAGGCTTCAAGATTCTTGACAGAGGCGTAAAAGCCTTTCATTTCAAGCACGTCTTTAGGGCAGAACTCAACACATATGTGGCACCCCTTGCAGTACTTCTCGATAATCTCAATTTTTGGCAATGTTTTTTCCATCTAGAAAGACTCCTTTATTCCGTAATAAAAGGTGGTAAATACAGGCCCCAAAATGTAGTGAAAGAAGGGCGCAAACCTCCACCCTTCTTTCACTAACTTCCAGAAACCTGGAATCAAACGCTACTTCATGCTGCCGACCAGTTCCTTAACAGCAGCAACTGACTTGTCCAACATCGCCTGCTCTGTTGCATCAAGCTTGAACTGGATGATGTTCTCAACACCCTTCTCGCCCAACACAGCCGGTACGCCTACGTAGAAACCGTTAACACCAAACTCGCCCTGCAGGAAGCAGCAAGTAGGAAGAACGCGTTTCTGATCTTTTAGAATTGACTCTGCCATGGCAATAGCTGAAGAAGCCGGTGAGTAAAATGCCGAACCGGTTTTCAACAAAGCAACAACTTCGCCGCCGGCGCCACGGGTGCGTTTAACCATGGCTTCCATAACTTCCTTACCCTTCTCTGCGCCGTACTTCTGCTCAAGCAGTTCAGTTACCGGAATACCGTTAACGCTTGCATAACGAACCAGAGGAACCATATCATCGCCGTGACCGCCTAGTGTCATGGCAGTAACGTCTTTAACAGAAACACCGAGTTCCCAGGCTATAAAGCTGGCGAAACGGGCTGAGTCAAGAACCCCGGCCTGACCGATAACACGATTATACGGGAAACCGGTAATTTTCTGGCAAAGAGTTACCATTGCGTCAAGCGGGTTGGAGATAACGATAACGATTGATTCAGGAGCATAAGCTTTGATCCCTTCAGCAACCGAAGTCATGATCTTCGAATTAACTTCGATGAGGTCATCACGGCTCATACCTGGTTTACGAGGAAGACCGGCGGTAACGATGACAATGTCAGAACCTTTGATGTCTTCGTAGCTGTTGGTACCTTTCAGGTTTACGTCGTAACGGTCAACCGGTCCAACTTCAGCAATGTCAAGCATCTTGCCCTGGGGCAGACCTTCAACAATGTCAAAAAGAACAACATCACCGAGTTCACGCAGTGCACAAAGCTGAGCAAGAACGCCGCCAATCTGTCCGCCACCGATAAGTGAAATCTTTTTACGTCCCATACTTACTACCTCCCCTTTTGGTTTTGTAAAATAAGGCAGGGTGTTGAGTCCCCGGCCCCTGCTAACACCATATAACTACATATTTTCTATAAGCGCATCGGCAAAACCTGAGCAGGAAAGTAACGTCGCTCCCTGCATCATTCGTTCAAAATCGTAGGTAACACGCTTTTGCCCGATGGTTCTACCCAGCGTCTTAACAATTATATCTGCAGCATCCTGCCATCCAAGGTATTCCAGCATCATAACACCTGACAAAATGACAGAACCTGGGTTAACCTTATCCAAATTGGCGTACTTTGGCGCTGTACCGTGCGTTGCTTCAAAGATGGCATGACCGGTTACATAGTTGATGTTAGCACCCGGCGCTATGCCAATTCCTCCAACCTGGGCTGCCAATGCATCAGAAAGAAGATCACCTTCCAGATTCATTGCTGCAACAACATCAAACTCCTTGGCCCTGGTAAGAACTTGCTGAAACGTAATATCAGCAATAGTGTCTTTAATCATCAAAAGCTTCTTCAGTTGACCATTTCCGTGGGTAGGCAATAGACTGAGGGCAGCTTCAACTTCACTTCGAATTCCTTCCTGCTGCTGCGGCGACATCATATCATAACCCGGATCAATCAACTTCGCATTTTCTTCAATTGAAAGAGCTGGATTGCGATCCTGATTATTTATTACCCATGATTCACGTTCGGTTACGACTCGTGAGCGAAACTCGGATACAGCAAGCGCATATCCCCAATCCTTAAACGCTCCCTCGGTGAATTTCATAATATTGCCCTTATGAACAATAGTCACCGATTTACGTTTATGATCCAACGCATACTGGATTGCTGCACGTATCAAACGTTCCGAACCGTACCGTGAAATAGGTTTTATTCCAATAGAGGAACATTCCGGGAAACGGATTTTGTTGACACCCATTTCATTTATCAGAAAGTTTACCATTTTGTCACATTCAGCGGTGCCGGTCATCCATTCAATGCCGGTATAAATATCTTCACAGTTTTCGCGGAAGATGACCATATCAACATCCTCAGGTTTTTTAACCGGAGTTGGCACGCCCTGAAAGTAACGAATCGGACGAAGGCAGGTATAAAGATCAAGCGTCTGACGGAGCGCAACATTTAGAGATTGAATTCCGCCGCCAATTGGTGTCGTCAGTGGACCTTTAATACCAACCAGAAACTCCCTGAACGCCTGAACGGTTTCATCAGGCAACCAGGCTTTATCACCCATCTCATTACGAAACCGGTTAAAAGGCTTTTCGCCGGCATAAACTTCCATCCAGTTGATCTTTTTCGTGCCGCCGTAGGCTTTATCTACGGCGGCATCGAAAACCCGCACCGAAGCTTTCCAAATATCAATACCTGTACCGTCACCTTCAATAAAAGGAATGATCGGGTTGTTCGGCACCTCAAGCTTGCCGTCACTTCCCATGGTGATCTTTCCCCCTGAAGGGACTGTAACGTAGGTATATTCCATCCGGATCACTTCTTACCTTACGACAAATAGTTATGAAAGAGCGTCGGAAACACTAAGAACTGCTTCCACTAACCAGTTTTATGCAATTGCGTCGATAATCGCGTTTAAAGTTGCACTTGGACGCATAGCCTTCTCTGTCTTTGCCGGATCCGGCTGGTAGTACCCACCGATATTCTGTGGCTTACCTTGTGCGCCAATCAATTCAGCATTGATCTTTTCTTCATTTTGCTGAAGCTGCTGTGCAACTTTAGCAAACCGTACAGCAAGGTCCTTGTCTACAGTCTGCTCAGCCAATGCCTCAGCCCAGTACATTGCAAGATAGAAGTGGCTGCCTCTGTTGTCTATCTGGCCAACCTTACGTGCCGGATTTTTGTTGTTATCCAAAAATTTGGTATTTGCTTTGTCAAGCGTATCAGCTAAAAGCTGAGCTTTTTCGTTTTTGAAAGTAGCAGCAAGATGCTCCAGAGAAACGGCAAGTGCCAAGAACTCACCCAACGAATCCCAACGCAAGTATCCTTCCTGAACAAACTGTTGAACGTGCTTAGGTGCCGAACCGCCTGCACCTGTTTCAAACAAGCCGCCGCCAGCCAGAAGGGGAACAATCGAGAGCATTTTTGAACTGGTACCCAGTTCAAGAATCGGAAACAGGTCGGTGAGATAATCTCTCAGGGCGTTACCGGTTACAGTAATGGTATCCTGACCGGCTTTTGCTCTTTCACATGCGAAAAGCATCGCATCTACAGGAGCCATAATCCGAATATCCAAACCTGTGGTATCGTGATCTTTCAGATATTTGTTGACCTTCTCGATCATCTGGGCATCGTGCCCCCTGTTCTTGTCGAGCCAGAAAATGGCCGGCGCACCGGTTGCCCGTGCCCTGCGAACAGCCAGCTTGACCCAATCCTGAATGGGTAGATCTTTCGCCTGGCAACCGCGCCAGATATCGCCTTCTTCAACAGCATGCTGGATCAGAACATTTCCTGAGGCGTCAACAACGCGCATTGTGCCGTTTGCTGGAACTTTAAAGGTTTTGTCGTGCGAACCGTATTCTTCAGCTTTTTGAGCCATAAGACCGACATTGGAAACGCATCCCATAGTCGTAGGATCAAACTGGCCGTTTTTCTTGCAAAAATCGATACAAACTTGATACCACTCCGAATAGGACGTATCAGGAACAACACATTTGACATCGTGAAGCTTGCCGTCAGGACCCCACATACCACCGGAATCACGAATTACAACCGGCATGGATGCGTCGATGATGATGTCGTTACTTGCGTGAAGATTAGTGATGCCTTTATCGGAATCAACCATCGCCAAAGGCGGTTGCTTCTTATACACTTCCTGAATATCCGCTTCAATTTCTGCCTGCTTCGCTTCCGGCAGTTTCTTGATTTTCACATAAAGATCACCCATGCCAAGATCCGGATTGATGCCCAGTTCCTTAAAAGTTGCAGCATGCTTCTCAAATACGTCTTTATAGAAAACTGAGACGAAATGACCAAACATGATCGGATCGGAGATCTTCATCATGGTTGCTTTGAGGTGTACCGAGAACAAAACGCCCTTAGCTTTTGCGTCTTCAATCTGCTCTGCAATAAACTTGCGCAGAGCTTTGCAATTCATGAATGAGCCATCAAGAACCTCACCAGCCTGAAGAGCCAGTTTTTCTTTCAAGACTTTGATATTGCCGGCCTGATCAACAAACTCAATCCGGACATTACCGGCTTCTTTCATAGTCACAGATTTTTCACTGTGGTAAAAATCACCAGTGGTCATATGCGAAACATGAGTCTTTGATTCCGGGAGCCATGCACCCATTTTAACCGGGTGTTTCTTGGCATATTCTTTTACCGCACGAGCCGATCTTCTGTCGGAGTTACCCTCTCTCAGAACCGGATTTACAGCACTTCCGAGACACTTGGCATAACGCGCATTCAGTTCTTTCTCAGCGTCAGTCTGGGGATCTTCCGGATAGTCAGGGAGTTTATATCCATGCTCCTTCAACTCCTCGATCGCTGCTTTCAGCTGTGGAATAGAAGCACTGACGTTCGGCAGCTTGATGATGTTGGCGTCGAGCTTTTGGGTGAGATCGCCCAGTTCAGCCAGATAATCCGGCATTCTCTGACTTTCGGTCAGATAGTCGGGAAAGTTCGCTATAATTCTTCCGGCAACAGAAATATCCCGTGTTTCAACAACAACACCGGCTGCCTTCGTAAAAGCGTTAACAATCGGAAGCAAAGAGTATGTTGCAAGTGCGGGGGCCTCATCAATTTTCGACCAGATAATCTTTTGCGTTGTCATGTTCTCTCCTTTGATATTATGTCACTCAAATCAAACACATTGTGGTGTTTTTTTGATAAAACTATAAGTTATTCAACATATTACAGTAACAATAAAAATCCTGTATACAGTATACAAAAGCTCAAAAACTGTCAAGGAAAAATCGGCTCCGGATTCATTGAAACAGCTATTGCAGCAGCAATTCAATAAATTGGTAATTTGTTATTTCCTATTTGAGTAGCGACGAGCTTCCGTGGCTTCATCACGGCTGAAATTGCGCGGTATGACAAGCGCTTGCCCCGGCCACAACCTCTTGGGGTCACGTATTTGGTCCCGGTTAGAGCGATAGATTATTGGCCAGAGTGTTGAATCGTTATAAATTTCAGCTCGTGCGGAAATCTGCGGCAATGTTTCGCCACGACGTACCGTATAGGAAGTAGGGAGTGGCGGGGTTTCTTTGTTTTTTTTCTGAACTGGCCGGGCGGCTTCTTCAGCTGATCTGGCCACCTGCTGAGCTCTCATCCTAATTTCTGCTTCTGCAGCGGCACGCATCAACCGTTCTTCTTCAGCTTTTGCCGCAAGCTCTGTCACACGCTGCTGCTTCTCGGCGGCAAGTCGTGCTTTTAAACTTTTAACCTCGGAATGCAGTAACTCGGCCTTCTGAAATGCCAGCTGATAATAAACATCAGCTGCCTCATCATCCTCTCGAACATGATGGAGCGCTTCTCCATGTTCAAACGTCTCCAGCAGATTACGGTACTCCTGAGAAAACAGTTTCGGCGCTTCCTGTCGATTAAGCTCTTCCATCAGTGGCGCTACCTTGCTGCGCCACGATGGTACCGTAGAGGAACAAGCCGCCAGCAGTGCACTGAACAACAGTATGCAAAAAGCCTGGCGGCACGTTTTAATCATGATTAACCCTGTTTTTCGGCGAGACGGATTCCCAGTTCACGAAGTTGTTTGGAGTCAACCAGCGAAGGAGCCTCTGACATCATACAGGTACCTTTTTGTGTTTTCGGGAAGGCAATAACGTCACGAATTGAATCGCTGCCGGTCAGCAGCATTATAAGGCGATCCATTCCGAAAGCAATCCCGCCATGCGGTGGTGTGCCAAACTCAAGTGCGTCAAGCAGGAAACCGAACTTACTGCGGGCATCCTCTACGCTCATTCCAAGCAGCTTGAACATCAAAGACTGAACGTGCTCCTGATGAATTCTGATCGAACCACCACCGATCTCGTTGCCGTTCAACACAAGATCATATGCCTTGGCGCGACAACGCCCCGGATCTGATTCAACAAAACTCAGATCTTCGTCCATCGGAGCGGTGAAGGGGTGATGTACGGCGCACCAGCGTTTATCGTCCTCATCCCACTCAAGCAGAGGGAATTCAGTAATCCACACAAAACGGTAATCGTCCTTACTGGTTAATTTGAGGAGATTGGCCAGGTGGTTACGCAGCTTACCGAGCGAATCGTTAACTACTTTGGATTTGTCGGCCACAAAAAACAGCAGATCGCCCTCTTCGGCTGCAAAAGAGTTGTTCATGGTTGCAATTTCTTCAGCCGTAAAGAACTTGGCAATCGGTGAGTGCCACTCGCCGTTCTCTATCTTGACATAGGCAAGTCCCTTGGCACCGTAAATTTTGACAAATTCCGTCAGATCGTCAATATCCTTGCGGGAGAATTTTGCACAACCCTTGGCGTTTATTCCTTTGATTATTCCGCCTTTGGAGGCCACATCGGCAAAAACCTTGAAGCCTGATGCCTTGACGATATCGGTAAGATCACAAAGCTCCATACCGAAACGGAGATCGGGATTATCAAGACCGAAGCGACGAATTGCTTCAGCGTAGGTGAGACGCTCCACCGGCAGCTGAACGGAAACTCCTTTTGCTTCGCTGAAAATGCGGGAGATCAGACCTTCCATAACCGTAATGATATCTTCCTGATCGATAAAGGACATCTCGCAGTCAATCTGTGTGAACTCCGGTTGGCGATCTGCGCGCAAATCTTCATCGCGGAAACAACGCACGACCTGGAAATATTTATCAAAACCGGAAATCATCAGGATCTGCTTGAAGATTTGCGGTGACTGCGGCAGTGCATAAAACTGTCCCTGATTGATGCGTGACGGCACCAGGAAGTCACGTGCGCCTTCCGGCGTTGATTTGGTAAGGAAAGGAGTTTCCAATTCGATGAATCCGTTGTCGGTCAGGTAGGAACGGGTCAACTGGGCAACCTTCGAACGGAGGATCAGGTTATATTGTAATTGTGGACGGCGAAGGTCGAGATAGCGGTACTTCAAGCGGATGTTTTCATTGATGTCGCTATGCTCATCAAGCATAAACGGCAGTGGCTTGGAACGATTAAGCAGCTTGCATTCAAGCACCTGGATTTCCACATCACCGGTCTTCATGTTTGGGTTGACAGTGCCATCCGGACGCGGGATAACCGTGCCTCTGACTGCCAGGACAAACTCGCTGCGCACCGATTCGGCAACTGCGTGACCAGCCGGATTGACTTCCGGATCAAACACAATCTGGGCTATGCCCTCCCGGTCGCGCAAATCGATAAATATAAGTCCGCCATGATCGCGACGGCGCAGTGCCCATCCCATAAGTATTACTTCTTTGCCGATGTCCGTTGCCCGCAGGTCACCACAATAGTGTGTCCGTTTCCAGCTACCGAGAAAATCCATGGTATCCTCCAATTCCTTGTCTTTTATATTAGTTGATCAGTCGTCCGATATTCCCGAAACGCGGCCTGAATTTTTCACGATCCCACGACCAGTATTTGATAAAGGCCAGGCCCTTGATCTGATCGCGCCGCACAAATTTCCAAAAGCGACTGTCGTAGGAACGGTCGCGGTTGTCACCCATAACGAAGTATGAATCCGGCGGCACGGTGATCGGACCGAAAGTATCACGAGGATTCATTTCTTTCGGAATGAGCTCCTTTTCCTTGTGAACTTCATGCGGATTTTCATAAGGCTTGCCATTTACATAGACCTTTTTCTCTTTTCCCTCAACCACATCACCGGGAACACCAACTACCCGTTTGATGAAATCCTTGCTCGGATCTTCCGGGTACTCAAAGACGATGACATCCCCTTGTCGCGGATCACGAATCGTCAGCACACGTTTATCGGCAAAAGGAACTTTCGTGCCGTATACAAACTTGCTGACCAACAGATGATCACCGATTGCCAGTGTATCTTCCATGGATCCGGACGGAATCTTGAACGCCTGCACTAAATACGTACGAATAACCAGAGCCAGCAGTACTGCTATCGCAATCGATTCAGCATACTCGCGAATCAGACTCTTCTTTTTGAACGGCTGCACCTGAGCCGGGACCGCTTCTGTCCCGGATAATCCCTGTTGTTCTTCCATGCGGAGGATTCCTTTAAAAAAATTATTCTGTCAGTCAACCTTTAATATGGCAAGGAATGCCTCTTGCGGCAACTCGATGTTGCCAACATTCTTCATCCGTTTTTTACCCTCTTTTTGTTTCTCCAGCAACTTCCGTTTTCGGGTGATGTCCCCGCCGTAACATTTGGCAAGAACATCCTTGCGCATCGCCTTAACGGTCTCACGGGCGATAATCCTGTTGCCGATTGCAGCCTGAATGGCCACTTCGAACATTTGCCGGGAAATTAATTCCTTCATTTTGGCAACCAGGTCACGACCACGGAAATATGCTTTATCGCGATGCAGAATCAACGATAGAGCATCAACTACTTCCCCGTTGATCATGACATTCATACGCACCAGATCGCTCTGTCGGTACTCCAGATGCTCATAATCAAGCGAGGCATATCCTTTGGTGATCGACTTGAGACGGTCATAAAAGTCCAGAACGATCTCGTTAAGCGGCAACTCATATATAATCATGACGCGGGTTGGTGTCAGGTACTTGATCTCCCGCTGTACACCACGCTTATCTTCACAGAGCGCCAGCACGCCGCCGACGAATTCGTTCGGGACATGAATGTGGGCCAGAATAAACGGCTCTTCAAGATACTCGGTACTTTGCAGTTCGGGCATCTGATTGGCACTCTGTATGGAGTACACATCGCCATTCATTTTGTGTACCCGATAGACAACGGTTGGTGCAGTCGTAATCAGATCAAGTCCGAACTCCCGTTCCAGCCTCTCCTGGATAATTTCCATATGAAGCAGCCCCAGGAAGCCGCAGCGAAAACCAAAACCGAGCGCCAATGATGTTTCCGGCTCGAACGAAAAGGACGAATCATTCAATTTCAACTTGGCCAAAGCGTCACGCAACTGCTCATACTGAACAGTATCGATCGGGTACAAACCGGAGAACACCATCGGTTTGACCTCCTTGAACCCATCCAGCGCCTTGACACACTGACGATTCAGCAGCGTAACAGTATCGCCCACCTTGGCATCCGCGACATCTTTGATTCCGGCAATAATGAATCCGACTTCTCCCGCCGCCAGTTCCGACACCTCAATCATCGTTGGTGAGAACACCCCCACTTTCAGCGCTTCAAAAGAGCTGTTGGTGGCCATCAACTGGATTTTATCTCCCTTTTTGAGTGTGCCGTCAAAGATGCGCACCAGGATAATAACCCCCTGATACTGATCATACCAGGAGTCGAACAGCAGGGCCTTAAGCGGCGCATCGGAATTGCCGATGGGGGGGGGAATCTTTTTAACGATCTCCTCAAGGATCTCGTGAGTACCGATTCCCTCTTTGGCGCTGGCCAGAACTGCATCGTGGGCGTCAATGCCGATTATGTCTTCGATCTCCTGCTTGACCCGTTCCGGATCGGCAGCCGGTAAATCGATCTTGTTCAACACCGGAAAGACTTCCAGATTAATATCCAGGGCAAGATAGACGTTAGCAAGGGTCTGTGCTTCAACCCCCTGTGATGCGTCAACCACAAGCAAGCCACCTTCGCAGGCGGCAAGAGAGCGTGACACTTCATAGGTAAAGTCAACATGGCCGGGGGTATCGATCAGGTTGAGAACGTAGTCGACGCCGTCGTCAGAGCGGTAATTAAGCCGCACGGTCTGGGCCTTGATGGTAATGCCCCGCTCCCGCTCCAGATCCATTTT